>CAZBDF010000475.1:0-3866 GCA_964490385.1 uncultured Lentimicrobiaceae bacterium
CAGGGAGGTATTTGGAATGCATCTGTCAGCGTGATCAACGCAAAGGATACTCCCGGGCCACAATTAACTTACAAGGTAAGCCTTACACATACTTCTCGTGATAAAATAAAGGTAATGGCAGGTATCTCTTCTCAGCCGGGTGCTACAGAACCTGAGTTTGTCGTGGGTTTCCCTATTTTGAATTATCAGGGTGGAAGTAAATACATGCAGGGCGGAACATCTGAGGCTGATAAAACCCTTGAATTCGGACTGGATGTATCTTCTCTTTTGGGGCATATCGAAGATGGAGCCACAGCAACTTTCTTTTTAATGGTGGACGAAGATGATGCTGGAACCTCTGGTACGGGAAGCATCGATAGCTGGTCGGTGATGGATTATACAAGTGGTGATTTAGTAGAAATTCCATGTGCGCAATCCAATGTGCCAATTGTAGAAAATGGAGTGACTACACTTTCGCTTGGGGCTTCTGTAAGTTTCGATGCGCCCGAGGTATTAAACATAGATTTGCCGGCTGCAACAATCAACGAACCTTACCAGGAGCAGATGCTGGGCACCGGCGGCACCGAACCTTATCGCTGGGAATTGAGTCAAAATTATAGCTACACCTATTCAACAGCGCCATTTCCAAATATCAATCAGCAGCAGCTTTATCCAAACAATAATTCCTCGGGCCATGCCGAGAAAGAGATAGATTTCGATTTCCCGTTTTATGGTAAAGTTTACAAAACCTTTTACCCATATACCGATGGCTATTTGATGTTTGAAGGGGGCGAATATCCGTGGACCTTTCTCACTGATGAGTTCAATCTGTTTAAAAACTTATTGAATATTTCCCCGTTGATGACTAAGGTCCTTTCTGTTACCAGTGATGGGTTGTGGTATGAAGGTGATGCTTCAAAGGCAACATTCCGTTGGAAGTGCACCGAATATAGTACCGGTAACGAAATAAATTTTGCTGTGAGCCTTTATCCAAGTGGTAAAATAGAATTCTATTATGGAGAAGTTGGTATCTCCGCATGGAATGATTGGTATGCAGGTGTTTCTGAGGGGAATTCGTTTAATTATGATTTGCTCGATATTTCAAATACTTACGGAGTTCAGCCCAATACTATGGTGACCATTGAGCCAAATTACAGCATGACTGAAATGTCAATTTCTGATGATGGGCTTTTCTTTGGCACACCAACGGTTCCTTACGAGGCAGTTGATATTAGCTTTTTTGTGGAAGATGCAAATGGCTTGTGGAGTAAAAAATCACTTCCTTTCTTTACTGATGGGATCAATTCACTGGTGATTAGGAATGTAACGGTTTTGGCCGGTGACGACAATATCATTGAATATGGCGAAAGTGTCAGCGTAAGCCTTGAAATCCAAAACATCAGTGAGGATGTGGTGAACGCTACTGAAATGAGCATTTCCACCGAAGATGCCTACATAACCCTTACTGACGATAACGAGGCAATGGCTAACTTCAATCCGGGTGAACTCATTGTATTTGAAAATGCGTTCGCTTTTGATGTGGCCCTTGAAGTCCCTAATAACCATGATATTATTTTTGAAACAGCAATTGAGGCCGAAGCCGAAACTTATGAGAGCCATATTTACCTGAAGGCTTATGCTCCTGATTTACATTTCACCAGTATTACTTTCGATGATGGAAACAATGGCTACCTTGAGCCGGGTGAAACAGTCCAGGTATTTATCGACTTGAAAAATATGGGTGGGGGAACAGCGTATAATATTGATTGCCTTCTCGAGAATATCGATCCTTATATTTTTATCAACCAGGCCAGTTTTGCAACTGATGAGTTGGCAGGTGGGGGAGTTGCAACTGCCCAGTTTGAAATTTCCATCGATGAATCTACACCTACCGGCCATCAAACCACTTTTGATGTAAGTGCTGGGGCTGACTTCGGTTTTACTGCCTACGATACTTTTTTGGCTACAGTAGGGATAATATTTGAAGACTTCGAGAGTGGATCTTTTGATACTTACGATTGGCAGTTTAGTGGAAATGCCGATTGGGGCATCGACGACAGCAATCCTTATGAAGGGGTTTATTGCATGAAGTCAGGAGCAATTGATGATGATGAAAACAGTGACGTCTCTATTACTGTTGATGTTATAGCCGATGGACAGATTAGTTTTCATTATAAAGTATCGAGTGAAGGGAGTTACGACTATCTAAGGTTCTATATTGATGGGTTTGAAAAAGGTTCCTGGGATGGAGAGGCCGGATGGGCTGAGGCATCATATCCGGTTGAGGCGGGTGAGCGTACCTTCAAGTGGGCTTTCGAGAAAGATTATTCTCAAATTGGTGGAGAGGATTGTGGAAGGATTGACTTTATTGTTTTCCCGCCAATGACTGGCCAAACCATGACTTGTACCGCCGGGCCGGATTTGGATATCTGTGAAAATCATTCCCCAATCATGAATGCAACCGCAAGCAACTACGAAACCCTGGAATGGGCCACATTTGGTGATGGTACATTTAACGACAATAGTTTGTTGAACCCGGAATATACACCAGGTCCCAATGATATTTCCAGTGGTTTTGCTGAGTTAATTTTGGAAGTCAGCAATGGCGGCAATACATTGAATGATGGATTGATGGTTTACATTTCGCACCTTCCTATTGTGTATGCTGGTGAGGATGCATCATTTTGCGAAGATATCACAGAAATTGAGCTTGCTGGAACAGTTGTAAATACTGAAGAATATGAATGGGCAACATCCGGGGATGGTTATTTTGAGGATGGGTACTTAATGGAAACTGTATATTATCCCGGAGAAAATGATATTGCTAACGGAAATGTTAGTATTACCCTAACGGGCATTGCAGTTGCTCCTTGCGAGGATAATGTTACGCATGAAATAGAAATTACTTTCCTTCCTTTACCGGAGGTAACATTTGCAGTAATTGAGAATTTCTGTCACAATTCACCCGCCTACGAACTTACCGAAGGTAGCCCTGCTGGTGGTGAATATTCTGGCCCCAATGTTATTGATGGCTGGTTTTATCCAGAAGTTGCAGGAGTTGGAAACCACCTGCTTACCTACACCTATTCTGATGCTAATAGCTGCGAAAATTCTGCCCACCTTGAGGTTGTTGTGGACGATTGCACCGGAATAGGGGAGCATAGCGGTAATGTATCAATCAATGTCACACCTAATCCCGGACAGGGTATTTTTGAATTAACAATTGATGGTTTTGAGGTTGACAAGGGGCTAATCGAAATTTATACTGCATCAGGTAAACTGATTTTTGAAAAAGATCTGACGCTTGACGGTCCAGGCAGAATATCAATCGATATTTCAAACCAACCCGAAGGTGTTTACTCTCTTTATTTAAAAAATAGCAAGTTTATCCTCAGCAAGAAAATAGTGATTGTGAAATAAAATCAATTAAATAGATGTTAAAAAAGCCTGTTGTCGATAAAAAGATAACAGGCTTTTTTGCTTGCAATTGAATACTTTATTTCTTGAATCCGGGATTTGAGTCAACTCGTGTTGAAGAATTATTACCGGTATGTTAACGAAATTTTGTTGGTCTTTTGTGTTCTACAAAGTGGCTATAATTATCCACATAGTGGTGCAATGCACAAATTTGCACATCAGCGAATTTTCAAATTCGTTTAGGCTTTTATATGACGTTTAGGATTATTTCGTTCATTTATAGCAATGTATTACTTTTGCACGCTATTTAATTCTAAACTAACTTTTTCGCTCTATGAAAAATATTTTTACTATCCTCATTATAGCAGTTGTTTTATGCTGCTTTACTACAAGTACTTACTCCCAGGAAAAGACAAAAAAAGTCATCAATGGCAAAGAAGTCACATTTATTGATGGCCTGCCATTGTTCG
>CAZBDF010000476.1:0-3857 GCA_964490385.1 uncultured Lentimicrobiaceae bacterium
AATGTAAGCAGTGTTGAGGATGGAATCTATTTCCTTAAAGTCATTTCAGGAAAGAGTTTCCAATCTCAAAAGGTAGTGGTCAGGCATTAAATTTTTTAGACAAAAAAGGATAATAAGGCTCTTCATTTTAGAAAAATGAAGATCCTTTATTTTTGCCATTCCCATGCCTCGCTCAAGCTACAGGAGAGTGAATCTTTGAAGGCTTGTTATTGCCAGTATTACCGGAATATGACTAATTAATAATATACAGCTTAGTAGATTTAACCCGGAAAATTCATGAATTTTCCGGGTTAATTTCCTGTATGGTTAATTTGCAATTCATTTGTCTTGATGACCCAAACACGGCCATGTGATATTAGGTGCTGTTAGCGTTTCGTTGTTTTTATCTTGTTAGTTTTCATTCATTTTTGCTGCATTGCCTTTCTGTCTGTGCGTTGGTAAAGAAAGTTCTTTTGCAATTTTTGGTTTTAGCGTTGGCTTGTGCGAATTGCAAATGTGCTTGCTTTTAGGGTAGGCTTTAATTTCACATCTCTAACCATTGTCTAAATAAATTTACTCTTGCTTTGCTTATCAATATTTGCTCTTTTGTATTTGGTTTTGTTTTCAACAACAATCGCCCGTTAAAATAATTCTTTACTTCAATTATCGTTTTTCTCGATACAATAAACTGACGGTTAGCTCTGAAAAAATCAGTCTGATTTAACTTATTTTCTAAAACATCCAAAGTCTCGTCCAAAACATATTTTTCTTCTTTAAAGGTCAATCCGTAAACAATAGCGCTTTCAATTAAGAACAAAGCAAAATCAGCAACAGGAACAGGTACAAAACCATCGTGTTTTTTAATCAGAATAGTCTTTTTTTCATGGTCTGCTTTGTTTGTTAAAGTATGCAAAACATCTAAAAGGTTTTTATCTGTAATGGTTTGTTTTTGTGAATTATGATATTTATTAATGGCAAATTCAACATCTGATTTTTTAATTGGTTTTAAAATATAATCAATACTGTTAACCTTGAAAGCACGGATAGCATATTCATCAAAAGCGGTTGTAAATACTACAGGGAATGATACTTCTGTTTTATCAAAGATATCAAATGAAACTCCATCTGCAAGTTGAATATCGAAAAAACCAAGTTCGGGTTTTGGATTCGATTTTATCCAATTAACGGATTCTTCAATACTTTCAAGACAGGCCATGACATTGATTTGAATATTCAATTCATTAAAAATGGCAAGCATATTTTGCCTTGCACTTAACTCATCTTCAACCAATATTACATTCATTTTATGATTGGTATTTTAACATAAAATTCGTTATTTTTTCCGGAAATTTCTATTTCCTTACCGCAAATCATCAGATACCTCTTGTTTAGGTTCTTCAATCCTGAACCATGACTTTCAACATTTGCTTTTTTAATTATTTCATTTCTAAAGAAAATAAAATCTTCAGTATTTTCAATAGATATTTTTATGGGATTTGAACTAAGTAATTTATTGTGTTTGGTAACATTTTCAAGCAATACCTGTAATGCCAATGGTGGAATTCTATAATCCATTACATTTATGCTTATTTTGTTATCAATGATGAAATTATTACCAAATCTTTTTTGCAATAGATAGGAATAATCATTTAAAAAAGCAATTTCTTTGTTTATGCTAACAAGGTTGTTGTTTCCACTATCAAGAATATATCGGTAAACCTGAGACAATTTCTCAACAAATTCAAGGCTGTCACTCTTCTCAGCAGTTCGAATGACAGCACTCAGCGAGTTCAAGGTATTAAAGAAAAAATGCGGGCTTAATTGCTCTTTTAAAGAGATGAGTTCGGCATTTGCTTTTTCGGTTTTTAATTGGTGGTTTTCGGTTCTTAAAACATACATCTGTTTCAGAAATACGAATAAATACGCCACAGAAATAGCCAAAATATATACAAATAAATTGCCTAATAAATAATATATCATTTTACCAAATCCTGAAAACCCAGCACTCAAAATGGCCAGGAATAAAGCGAAAAGAAAGAACAGGAATAAATTTGCAGCAATGGTGAAGATTATATTTGTATTCTTTGAAAACCTGAAAAACTTGGCAATACTGTTTTTCCATGAAAAATTGTAAAACGCAATCACCTGAAATGCAATAAGATGAATGATATATTGTTGAATGAAGTAATACAATTTTAATTCCGCTTCTTTCGATATTTGTTCAGAATATGGGGAAAATAAACCTGTAATATACCATAACGATTTTAGATTCAGAAGTATCACGATTAATATTCCTGAAATAAAAAGAATCTTATTATATTTTTTACTGTTACGCATTATTGCAAAAATAGTAATTTTAAAATTTAACCTATTTGATAAAATCAAAATATATTGAACGTCAATTATTTATATACCACATCCATAAACAATCCTGAAAATCGGTAAACATGTGCAGTACAAGCCCGATTGCAACAATACGCATTTTCGGAAAAAACAACATGATACAATAAACGGCTATTGCATAGTAGGAATGCAAGGGATGAAATCCAATTCCACACCTGTTCGGATCAAAAACAGGTGTGGCTAATAAATGGTCTAAGTCAACCAGCATTGTTGCCAGCATTATCAGATATGCTTTTTTCCATTTTTCTCTATAAAATTTCCACGCTATCCAACCCGGAAAAAGCAGATGTAATCCGTAATGAACAATTGTTTGTGATATTTCTAAAACTGTCATATCTACTGTGGTTCAACAGTATAAGATGAAAACGCCACAGCCCTGAAATTCCCGACAGTACCGGGGCCAAAACTTGAAACCGGATTGTAGGGTGTTTGATCTCCTGCACTGGCAATTCCTCTTACAATCTTTTCGTACATATTGAAATAATCATAAGTAGTTTTATCAATCTCCGCTACCTTGAATGTTGTAACCTCACCCTCATACACATCCCGTTGTGGGTTAAATAATGATAGACCCTCATTTGCGTTCACAACACGGTTATCATCAATCGCCCAGTCTATCTGTGTATTATGAACTCCATTTGTCCACCATTCAAACAAATAGCGGTTTCGTGTGTCTGATGGGTCATCAACTACCCAGTTTTCAGAATAAATCGTCCCCTCTTTGCCCGAAGTAGGTGTTAAAGTAATATCACTCAATGTAGCAGGTGGAAACATGGTTGAAACAGCATTGTAAATCGTGCCATTAATATCAATAGATATAGTATAGGTATTTCCTACCTGACCAAAGATTGAATTTCCCCTGTAAACACCATTTCCGATATAATTTAAAAACTCAGTTGCAGAACCATCACTAATCTCCACAATGGCACTGTTTTCATATTCAGGAATTGAATCAAAGGCTGCATTAATATCTACTGAATAGGATATCTGAGCCCATGCTGTACTATCCATCTCAATTTTGGCATCAATTACGGTAATAGTTCCAATGTTATTTACGTTTAAATCCATTGGTATTAACTCTTCCTGCAAGCCTTTTTTGCACGAACTAATTACTGATATGATTGCAATTGCTATTATTAATTTCTTCATGTCTTAAAATTTTAAATTAAACTGAAAACTGGGAACAAAGCCAAAAGTGCTTCTGCCTTGAGCAGAAAAAACACTTGAAGGATTAGCTCCGTCTTTCCCTGCTCCATTGTTCACTATGTCTATTGTGTAAATATTTCTTCTGTTGAACACATTGTACAACGAAATGTCAATACTTGGATGGATTTTCCTGTTGTTCTTTGTTTTAAAGGAAAGAGATTCAGGTTCATATTTGATACCGATATCCATTCTGTGATAATCTGGCAAGCGGTAGAGATTTCTGGCTTCCCAATAAGGCATGGCAATATCGCCAATGTAATAGTAGCTTT
>CAZBDF010000477.1:0-3850 GCA_964490385.1 uncultured Lentimicrobiaceae bacterium
CATCAGGAAATGGCCTCTGTATTAAATGCCAATGCGCTGGATATGCGCAAAAATTTGGCACAAAGTCAAAAAGACCTCGCAAGCTCCGAAAAAGAACGCTTAGTGGTGTACAAAGATTTGATGGTAAATATCCATGGCACTATCTCTTCTATTCAATCCGAAGTTAAAACGATTCAGGCTTCCACAGTCAATTTGATAAAAACCTTTAACAGCGACCGTAATAAAATGGCGGATGAGTTAAATAAATTCTTCGAGCAGGGTAGAAGCGACCGTAGCGAAGCCGAAGAAACCCGGATGAAAGAATTTGATGATTTGATGAAAAACATAAATGGCGACATCAACGCCATCAGCAAGCGTATTGTAGAAATTAGTCAGGAAGTGGTAGAGATATCCAAAAATACCAACGACATGCTGGCGCGTTTCGAAAAAGAACACCTTGACATGTCGGTAGAGCTGAAAGCCGATTTAGGAAAAAGTCTTAACGAAAGAGTAGAATATACCAGAACCTTGTTAAAAGGATTTAGTGCACGACTAATAGAAATTGGCAAAGAAAACCAACAAATGGCAAAAACAATGCGTCAGGATTTGGCCAATAATTCCAAAAACATTGCACAAGGCGAAGTACAACGCCTATCCGACTATAAAGCTATTATGAAGGGGATTCAGGAAACCATTAATGGAATTCGCAAAGAGGTGAACACACTACAGAAATCCACTTCCACCATGCTTAGCGATTTAACAAAAGACCGGGGCGAAGGTGCTGCCGAATGGAGCAAAATGCAGGCAGCTATGGATCAGATCAGGAAATCAGGGGTGATGAAGACTACCGAAAAGAAAGAAAAAGCTCCGGAAAAAAAGAAAGAAGTAGTGCCTGAGAAGAAAGCTGAAAAAATAATTGAAAAGCCGGTAAAAGCTCCAGAACCACAACCAGTAGCAAAACCAGTAGCAAAAAAGGTAGCAAAACCTGCACCTGAATTATCGCTCGAAGACAAAGTGCTGGCGTTGGTCAATGCTAAACCCAACGGAATAAAAGTTGCAGATATGGAAGCTCCAATAGGCGAAACACGCATGAAAATTGGGTATGTGGCCAAAAAACTATTGGATGACGGAAAAGTATTAAAGGTTGATAACCTTTATTTCCCCAAGCCTTAATAACATAGGGTAACCCTTTTTTAAGCACTTTTTGCAAGAACTGGAATTCCCCTTTTCCCCTGGTAATTCCGGTTTTTTGCACTTAATAATTTAGGTTTGTAAGGTGCTTATTATTTTGAAAAAAGAATAAATGTGGAACTGACATGAAAAAAACAATCGTGTGTGCTTATTGTAAAGGAACGGGAAAAGATCCATTCGATCTGCTCTCTGCAACTTCGTATTGTTTAGTATGCAACAGCACCGGAAAAGTTGAAATTGAAGAACCTGAAATTAAATGTGTATTTTGCGCCGGTACAGGTAAAAATCCTCTTGGTGCACGAATACCTTGCATCGTTTGTGGTGGAAAAGGAAAGAATTATTGCATAGCAACAACAAAATGCACCTATTGCCGTGGAACCGGAAAATCGAGCGATAAACTGCCCTGCACAAAATGCAGTGGTAAGGGGATGAGAGGTGAGATAGTGATGGAGTGATGGAGTATGGTGAGTTGGGGAGTGTAGAGACACACTACCGTGCGTCTATAGAGACCAATAATGAATATTGAATAACGAACACCGAATAACAATTAACGAATAACAATTAACGATTAACAATTAACCTGTCCCCATGCAAAACGCAATAGACAACATCCGCAAGAGTCTGCAGAAACGACACGAGGCTTTAGAAAGACAAAATGCCCGCAGAGTTGCATTTTTGGAGGCACAAAAAACGATTACCAAAGAAATTGCCGAGGCGAGAGTAGCATGGAATAAGCAAAGTGAAAAGATATAAAATTTAGGAATTTAAATAAACAATAATAAGCAATAATATTATGAGCCGGACTAATGAAATGAATACCATCCTCGAACTCAAACCACAGGCAAATTTTGTGGAAACGGATTATATTAGAGACATTACAAACCGAAGCCTTACCTACATAAAAGCAGGATTTCCGGTACATTATAGAGGACCTTCCGGTACAGGAAAAACCACTGTTGCTATGCATCTTGCCAAGAAAATTGGCCGGCCTGTGGTGATTATCCATGGCGATGCCGAATACAAAACTTCTGACTTGATAGGGAGCGAGCAAGGTTATAATTTCAAAAAATTAGACGACAAATTTATCCATACTGTGCATAAGCAAGAGGAAAGTATGCAAAAAACATGGGTGAATAACCGCCTGACCATTGCCGTAAAAAATGGCTTTACACTAATTTATGATGAGTTTACCCGCTCACGGCCCGAAGCCAATAACATTCTTTTGCCCATTTTGCAGGAACGGATGCTGAGCACTTCGGCGGCCAAAGAGGACGATTATTACATGAAAGTACACCCCAATTTCACTGCTATTTTTACTTCCAATCCCGAGGAGTATGCCGGTGTAAACCGCACCCAGGATGCCCTTCGCGACCGGATGGTTACGCTGGATCTCGACCATTTCGATTTTGAAACAGAACTCAGAATTACCCAGGCCAAATCAGAGTTGTCCTTGGAGGACACTGAAAAAATTGTGAAAGTTGTGCGCGGATTGCGCGAATCAGGCAAAACAGAATTTGATCCTACCATCCGTGGTTCCATTATGATTGCCAAAACCCTGGCCACACTCAATTCTGTGCCTTCCAAAGACAACGAAATGTACAGGTTAATTTGTCAGGATATTCTTACTTCCGAAACCAGTCGCATTGGCTCAAAAACCAATCAGGAAAGAGTGAAGCTAATCGTAAACGAACTCATCGACCAGTATTCATAAAATAGTTCATTCGATGGCTATTATTTTTATCGCTTACATACATTTAAAAACGTAACACTATGCCAATATCAAACTCAGCAAAAGGAGTTCAAAGCATTAAGTCGATGCGAAACTCCGGAAAATCTGCCATCCCCAATAAGGAAGATTCAGATTTTATTAAACTCTATGTATTCGAAAAAGAAAGGGTAAGGCTCAAAACCGAAGAGATCAGAATTTTGCAAAGGCTCGACATTATACGAACACGACTGAAAGAAATTCATTCTTTTACCAAAGGTCAGGTAGAGCAGCTACAAGAAGCCGATCCGGACAGTGAACCAAAGAGAAAAAATACTTCAAATAAAGAAGAGGGCGACTGGAAAACCCTCTCTATAGATTATTAATATTTTTAAAACATTTTAAATTAAAATACCATGCCCGAATTAACCCATGCCACCCAAGCATCCACGTTGGCTGATATTCTGGAAAGAGTACTCGACAAAGGAATTGTTATTGCCGGGGATATTAAAATACAGATTGCCGACATTGATTTGTTGACCATCAAAATAAGATTGTTGGTAGCCTCGGTTGACAAAGCTATGGAAATGGGCATCAACTGGTGGCAGGAAGACACTTACCTTTCCACCAAAGCACGCGAAAAAGAAGTTAAAGAACAACAGGAGGATTTGGAAGCCCGAATAAAAAAACTAGAAGCCGGAAACAGTGGGCAGTAGGCAGTTGGCAGTAGGCAGTAAACAGTAAGCAGTGGGAAGTACTAGAGACTGAGAAATATAGACTGAAGACTGAAGACTGAAGACTGATGACTGAAGACTGAATACTGAGAACTGAAGACTGAGAAATGAGAATCCCGAAAAGTAGAGAATTTTCAATTCTCCTAACTTTTCGAGGATGCACGAGCGAAACTCGGCACTGAATACTAAATATAAACCTTAAACATTCAATAATTATGAAAGACGATAAAGACAAAGAAAA
>CAZBDF010000478.1:0-3850 GCA_964490385.1 uncultured Lentimicrobiaceae bacterium
AGGAAAAATATCCTCCCTTAACTACCCATGAAAATACTCCTTATTTCCCCGGCTGTTGATGCCGAAACAAGAACAAACAAAGGGCTGATGATGCCTCAACTGGCCCTGTACATTTTGCAAGGGCTAACGCCACCCGAACATGAAGTAATTGTGGTTGAAGAGGAAGTTTCTCCCATTGACCTTGAGCAGGATTGTGACCTGGTGGCCATAAGCTGCCTAACGGCTAATGCCCCACGAGCTTACGAACTTTGTCAGGAATTTAAAAAAAGAGGCAAAACCATAGTCCTCGGTGGCGTACACCCGACCATACTCCCCGATGAAGCTTCACAACACGCCGATTGTGTGGTGGTGGGCGAAGCTGAGGGAGTTTGGGAAACAGTACTCGAAGATTTCCAGAACGATAAATTGAAAAGTACATATCATAATCCTACACCTGATCTTCAAAAATACGTCCCGAAGGATTTTAGCAATATCATGAAAAAGCGGCTTTTCAGCCTTATCCCGATCATGACAACACGGGGATGCCCCTACAATTGTGACTTTTGCTGTGTTACAAATCTTTTTGGAAAAAAAATCAGACATATCCCAATTGAAAATGTAATACGGGATATTAAGGAATCGGGGGCAAAGCACTTTATATTCCTGGACGATAATATCATCGGAAGCAAGAAATACGCGAAAGAACTTTTCAAAGCGCTCATACCTTTAAAGATTAAGTGGGTGGGCCAGTCTTCAGTATCGCTTTTGGTGGAAGATGACGAATTGATGCAACTCGCCGCCGATAGTGGATGTAAAGTACTATTCTTTGGAATTGAGAGTGTTTCGAAGGAACTCCTCAAATCAATCCGAAAGTCGATTAATGAAATAGAACAGCTTGAAAGTGCCCTTAAGAAAATAAAAAAAATGGGGATCCTTATCCATGCTTCAATGGTGTTTGGTTTTGACAACGATACCAAAGACACATTTAATGAAACAGTTGCGTTTTTAAAGAAAAATAAAGTGAGCACAGTCTCCTTCAATGTACTTACACCCTACCCCGGCACAAAAACTTACGAGGATCTGAAAAAGGAAAATCGTTTAACTACGACCAACTGGAAATATTACGACCACAACACGGTTGTTTTTAAGCCCAAAAACATGACCCCCTACGAACTCCAAATGGGGAAGGTAAATGCAAGGAAACAATTCTATAGTATTCCCTCAGTCCTAAAACGCTTGTCAGGAAATATGTACAGCCCACTGTATTACTTTGCCACCAATTTCGGGCATATGAAACAAGTAAAAATTGAAGCGAAAAGGATAGAGAGGATAAAGTCGAAAATCTTTGAGATCAACTAAATTTGGGAAGAATAATTTCAATCTTCGGAACTAAGCATGTCATTGTCAATCATAACCTGTGCCTCCTTTATGGCACTGTTGGCTTGCGCTAAACGATATCTTATCAGGTCTTTTAGATTATCTGCTTGTATCATGCGTAAATGCCTTGTTTTAGTGCATTCTGATAAATTGGTTCTGCACCTTTCAGGGTGTTTTCTAATTCATATTCTGATAGCAGGTGCGTATCAAACAGAACCTCATGTTTCAATTCTAAATCAAAAATTGTGTGATTTATCTGCTTGCGGTATTTCCAATCATATTGGTTTTTCAGAATAATCAATACATCATAATCAGAAAACTCGTTAGCCGTTTCTTTAGCTTGTGAACCAAACAGGATTACATCCTTAATATTTTCACCGTAATGGTTTCGTAATAAGGTTTTCAATGTATGGATTAGTTGATGTTGATTTGCCTTCACTTGTTCAATAATTTGATGTCTTACAAGCAACAAAGTTAAAGCATTTTTTAAAAGAAATAATAAATCTGTCAATATTTCAATATTTTCAATATTCAATATTCAATATTTCATGGTTTACGCTAAGCCAAATCCCTAAAGCCACGAATGCACGAATTTGGATAGATCACTCATAATACATTCGTGCATTCGTGGCAAAAAATAAGCACCCTCAACAATCAGATTTCGCTCGATGTTTCCCATGCGTTTTATACCGATTGCTATTTAGAATGCGCCATTAATTCACTTCGCTTTTAATGCCGCTTTAAATATACATCGGCATTTACCATTTATACATCAAAATTTCGCTATGGCTCATTTTGATGTTAAATTGGTATAACATAATTTCCCTACTTTTGGCCAAAATAATTACAACACACCAAAACATTTCAATATGAAAAATTTATTCTTCGCTTTACTTGCATTGCTCATTTCAACTTGTGCCTTCAGCCAGGATAACCTTGAATACCAAAAACCACCCCAGCCCATCCTGGAACTTGTGGATGCCCCATTGGCCCCGGCGGTGCTGATTGACAACAAAGGCGAAAACCTGATTTTGCTATACAGGGATGCTTATAAATCGATTGTAGAACTTTCGGAAAAAGAGATGCGATTGGGAGGCCTGCGCATCAACCCAAAAACCAATATTGGCAGCCGAACAAATTATTACAACAATTTTAAAGTTAAGCAAACTACCGAAAAAGATGCCCGCCAGGTAAACGGCCTGCCCGAAAATGGAAGGTATTCCAACTTCCGTTGGTCGCCCAACCAACAGATGATGGCTTTTACCAATACTACTTTAAATGGAGTTGAATTATGGGTACTTGATATCCAAAAAGCATCGGTTAAGAAACTCACCGAAGATAAGCTGAACGCAAACCTGGGCAATCCTGTGGTGTGGTTTAAGGACAACAGTGCGTTGCTCGTAAAATTTTTACCTACCAATCGTGACGAACTCATCGATACAGAAGAGGCGGTTCCAACCGGTCCTACCATTTCAGTTAGTTCAGGCGAAAAAGCACAAAACCGGACTTATCAGGATTTGTTAAAAAATCCAAATGATGAATTTAATTTTGAATTGCTGGCACAATCTGAAATTTATAAGGTTTCACTCGATGGAAAAGCATCAAAATGGCTTCCTACTGCCATGTACCGCTCTATTTCGTTTTCACCAGATGGGAATTATGTAAAAGTCACTACCACGCACAAGCCTTTCTCGTACCTTGTACCTTATTACCGCTTCCCGACAAAAACAGATATTTATGATCCTGCCGGGAAGTTTGTGATCAATATGATTGATGACCCATTGATCGAGGTGATGCCCAAAGGTTTTATGTCGTGCAAAAAAGGCAAGCGCAACATGAACTGGCGTGCCGACAAACCTGCAACCCTGGTTTGGGCAGAAGCCCTGGATGCTGGTGATCCTGAAGTTCAGGTTGAATACCGCGACGAAGGTTTCGAATTGGATGCACCTTTTACAGGCGATCCGAAATCTTTACTTAAAACTCTTAACAGGTTCTCAGGTGTTGAATGGGGCAACGACAAAATCGCGATTGCCTACGATTACTGGTGGAACGATCGCAATACAAAAACCTATCTATTCAACCCATCGGATGCTTCGCAGGAACCACAAATTATTTCCGACAGGAATTACCAGGACAGATACAGCGATCCCGGAAATTTTGTTACCCACGAAAACGAATTCAACCGCGATGTGCTCACCATCCATAAAAGCAATGTCTATTTAATGGGCGACGGTTTTAGTGCCGAAGGCCAGTTCCCGTTCATCGACGAGATGAACCTTAAAAACCTGGAAACAAAGCGACTCTATCAATCAGCATATACAGATAAAGTGGAAAGGTTGAACTCGGCCATTGACATGAAAAAGGGAGATATTCTTGTACGCATCGAATCCCCTTCCGATTATCCAAACTATTATTTCAGAAATATTTACAAGAAAAAAGACGCCCTCACCCCTATCACTTCATTCGAGAACCCATTTAAAAGCATGCAGGATGT
>CAZBDF010000479.1:0-3836 GCA_964490385.1 uncultured Lentimicrobiaceae bacterium
GGGCTAAAGCCCTTAATGTGCTTTGTATTTTCCATAACCCAGCCATTAATGGCTGGGTTACGAAAAAACCCATAGATAGGGCTTTAGCCCGGATTCATGAATTATTCAGCTTAGGCTTGATTCAATCCAAACGAGCTTATTCTATTATTATTTGTTTTACAATACTTCCTTCTTCTGTTATCACTTTGAATAAATAAATCCCACGCTCAAAATCTGAAACATCAATATTCAAAGTATTTGCATTAGATTGGGTTTTGAAAACAAGCTGGCCCATAAGGTTGAAAATAATGAGTTGCTCGATTTCTAAACCCGAATGAATATTTACCTTGTTGCATGCAGGATTGGGGAAGAGTGTGACAGTGTTTTGCAAAAGAGGTTCATCTTCAATTCCCGTGGGAATAGAAATATCCATCATCTCACTTTGCAAAATATTTTTGTCGTTATCGTCCTGCACAAAAACTATCACAGCGAGGTCGGTGGGATCTTCCATAAAGGTTTCGTTCATATTGTAGCTTTCGCTGATTGCAACTGTATTTCCAATACTCAGGGCTTCCAGCGTGGTTCCACTTGCATCGGGCAGCATCTTCATCATCACGTTGTTAAATTCAGTTTCGCCATTGGTTGATGCATTGCCATGCGTAGTTTTTTCAACAATTACCACGTGCGCTGTTAAACCGGCAGCAAAATCTTCAGTTACATTAATGTTTGCTTCAATGGTAACGTTCATGCCTGGGTCGATTATAGCGGTCGAAATATCGATATCCATAGTTGTTGGCAATCCTATATAGGAATCATAAATGGCCTGGGTCATGCCTCCTACCCATTGCGAATATGAATTGATATATAATTTAGGAGCTGAGCTATTCTCGTAATAGCTTGCTCTTGCACCACATTCCGGGGTATAATAAGGGTCGCCGCTACCCGGCCAGTCCACCTGGTATTTTATAAGGCTGTGCGAAATCGGATTTGCTGCCAAAACAGCATCAAGAGCGGGGTTCTGAAGGGCACATGGGCCACAGGTCGAGCTTGTAAATTCTTCGAAAAGCGGTTGCTTGAAAATAACGCCTTCGAGTATTTCCATAGTGGAAGATACAAGGTCGTTACCCGGATTTTCATCACCTGCCAGGCTAGTTGTCAGGTTGACGGTATAGCTTCCTACTATTGCAGGCCAGGCCGGAAAGGCGAGTACTTCGCTTTCAAATGATAAAAGATCAGTAACCGTCATATCTTCAGCATAAACTACAGTTGATGCTTCGTCAAGGATTTCTACTGTCACATCGAAAGAGATTGTTTCGGACCCCATATTGGTAAGTACGCCAATTGGCGTGATGTCATCAGTATCACCTGCCACGGAAGGAACCAATATATTAGTAGCCTCTGCATCAAAAGCAAGGTTTTCGTTCAGCATGATATTATCAAGATGCCAGGAGAAAATGCTATATGAATTTCCGTCGAATGTAAATGCAATCTGGAAATTGTCGGAGCCCACATCGTCATTGTCGATGGAAACAAAAACTGTTTGAGGATTGATGGTTCCTGTTACATCAACCGACCACACCTCGCTCCAGCTTAGGCCATCACTGCTTGTTTCCACCAACATTGTAGCTCCCCCGCTATAGTCGTACACAAAAAGATTGAATTGCAGTATTAATATATCATACGATGATGTTGCAATTTCCGGGGTGATTAGTTTGGAATTTCCATTGAAGCTGGGGGTTGATGTAAATACTGCCTCAGGGGCCACACCGCCGGCAAAATTGTTTGCACTTGCTTCCCAGTTTTCCTGGCCATCTCCAAGGATTGACCATCCGGGAGGGGGAACCTCGCCACCGGAAAAATCTTCCGAGAAGATTAAAGCCCTGGAATCTTCGGCAGTTTTCTGAAACTCCTTGTTAATACTTAGGCTTCCATTCGGGGCTTCATGTGTTTTGTCTCGTGAAAATAAAACAATTGATGGCATTATGAATAGCATTGCCATGAATGTTTTTAGTATACCTATTTTCATAATTTTTAATGATTTTTATTATTCTATTTAAAGTTTATTTCAATATAATTTCGTCTGAGAAAATCATCGATTCGTATTTGGAACCAGCATGGTGCCATTCAGGAAGTTTCCCGTAATAGTACGCGATTACTTTCAGGTATCTTGTTTCAAAGCCATTAAATTCAGTTGTGTAATTGTGTTTTAAACTGCCTTTTTCTTCGGGAGCTATGGTGTTCGTGATGGTTTCCAAAAGTTGATATTCTTCGTCCAGGTTATTTTTCGAGTAGATTTTAATTTTTTTAGGGAATATAACCCAGTCGTAGGTATTTTGATAAAATCCCATGGAAAAGAAGTTGATAGCTTGAATCTCACCCAGGTCAATCTCGATATCAATATTTTGCCCGGAATATCCTTGCCACAGGCCACTTCTCAATTCACTTGCCTCGCCTTGTTTTCCATCGAGCAGTGCATACTTTCCGCCTCCATCATAACTGGGGTGATAATTTGAGTAATTTGAATTTAGCTTATGTAACTTCCCAATTCCTTTATGGTAGATTATGGTAGTTTCAGTAATTGGATACGACTTCCTAGGATGAATTACCCTGGCCACAATTTTTGTGTCGTCGGTAATGAAAAACGGTTCTTTATATTTTGAGGATGCCTGTGTTAGGGTATCTTCATTTAATGCAAAATAAATCGGCTGGTCATTAAACAATGTGCGAATGGAAATTTCCCTTCCCTTTTCTGTCAATTTATCAGCGGCAGTAATCAGGCAATGGTATTTTAGATTTTCAATGCTTGCGGTCAGTTTTTCAAACTTCGCGATATTCTTTTCCAGCCACCAATCGCGGTTTTCTAGATTCCATAAATTCACGTACTCAACCTGCAGGGATTTTGACTCAACCACAAGTTGGTCAATTTGCTTTTTTATTTCAGCATCAGAAAGATTGCCAGTTCCGTTTATAAACTCGTAAACATCAATCCTGAGTAAATTCTTCCGCAACGAGAACTCGACCTGACGGATAGCAAACTGCAAATATCTCAGGGTACTATTATTATGTCTGACATTTGGGGCTACATTTTCGATGCTCTGCCTTAAATCTATTGTCTGTTCCAGCAAGTCGAGGTTTTCTTCTCTTTTCCCCATTTTCACGTAATCAAAATAGATTGGAAACACGGGTTCAAAAAAGCGGCTATTGTTTTCAATATCCCTCACCCCGGAGGGATGAAAACCGGAGAAGGCAAGCATATCATTCGTCAATGAACCTTCTTGCAGTCCATAAAAAATGGCATCATAATTTCGGTTAAAAGTGCTGTAAATTTTTGTTCTTTCCGCATCCGATGCTTCTGCTGTCAGGTTTGAGGCGGGTGCATTCCAACTATTTTCGGCACCCCAGGCAAAGCCATGCCAGTTGTTTTGGAAGAAGTTCATCCCATCATCGTCCCAGCTCGTGTTCAGTACCCCGGTAGCCCCGTGTTTGTATGCATCTCTGATGAAATTATAAACGTTGATTTCGGTAGAATAAAAATCAGGAAATATATTCGACCAACAGTTAATACCCGGTGCAACCCAAAAATTAAGGCCCGATTCGGACAAGGGCGTGATGGCATATTCAAAATTATCAGCGGCATGATAGCCCCAGGCCATAACGGTAATATCCTGTGGCAACTGGTCAATTATTTCTGGGTGCATGCCCACGATGTCACCCCACATCAGTATTTTCTTTCCGTAGGGTTTCAACAGGCTATCGAGTTTGTTGATATGGCTTACATACACACCGCCCACGCCCAGGCTGTCCACCATCGCTTTTGATTTCCCCTCGCCCAAGCCATGGGTTTCATCGCAATTTAT
>CAZBDF010000480.1:0-1133 GCA_964490385.1 uncultured Lentimicrobiaceae bacterium
CTAGAGTCACTCCCATCCGAAAGTTGATAATTTAAAAAGCCCGAATAATCCCGCCTAATTGTTAGCATTTAGTTTTTTATTTTCCGAATACATCTAATCTAATTCCAAGACCTATTCCTAAATAACCCTTATTTGCATAATTCCAATCTTTCACATTACTTGTTAAAGGTATGTCCCAACCGTAAGATAAATTGATTTGGAATCCTTTTAGATTAAGTCCAATTCCTGGTGCAAAAAAGAAAGCCAAGCCATCCTCTTCATTTACATATGGTTCAGCAAGTAAACTTGTTGAGCTTTTATTTAGAGGAACTTTAGAAAATCCAAATCCTACTCCACCTGAAAATCCCCAAATACCTTTTTTAGCTTTAACCCTTCGGTTTTTAAATCTCTCCCAATTTGAATTATACGAAATAGCTGCTCCAATTTTTAAATCAGTAGTTACTTTACTTCCTATTGTGTCATTCAAAGCAGGTCTAATTGCAAATGGTATCGTGATTGCGTTCCATTTTACAAATGATTTCTTTAAAGTGACATATCCGTTATTAGGGATTTTTATATAACTTTTATTATTCAGGGTTGAATCTTTTTTGTTAGTAAAGGGATATGGGTTTAAATAGAGTTTGTCTGGGGCTTCATCTGAATATTTGACTTCTCCTATTTTCCAATCACTTGTAACTTTAATTGGCAATTCCTTTTTAGAAATTATAACAGTATCTTTTGCAAGAATACGTTGTATAGTCACACCTCCTATAGTCTCAGTAATTGTCCAACCTTTTTTCAACACTGTTTTTGTCTCTCCAATTTTCATATAAACGGTGTCTTGTGAGGATATGTGATTCCTTAAACGATATCTATTTATTTCGGCATTTTGTTGAGCAAAAGCAGATATGGAAATACTTAGTAGAGTAAATAATAGTAGTATGTTTTTCATATTGTTTTTTTAATGCATGCGTTTAATCATAACCCCATTTGCAGAGCATCATCCCGACCTCCCCCTGAAGTGGGAGGCCGGGTGGGGGTCTATTTTATAAATACTTTTTCTGTTACAACTTTATTCCCGCTTTGTAAGGCTATCAAATAAACTCCTGTTTTCAAATTCACAGGCATAGTTGTTAGTCCGCTTCCGCTGATAT
>CAZBDF010000480.1:1233-3818 GCA_964490385.1 uncultured Lentimicrobiaceae bacterium
CGCTTTTCATCGTCGGTGATGTCCCATGCAAATTCGTAGCTGCCCGTGGTGAGGTCATGGAAAATATTTTCTTTCGTGTCTTCGAGTGAAACTTCAGAGAGGTCGGCTATCTCGCTGATGCCGATATTATAAATCCCCGCTTCGCTATTGTAGAAACCCAACTGAATGGTTTCGCACATTGGCCGGGAATCAATCGAAAGTATTTTGTCGCCAGCGAAGGAGTATAGTTCCGAAAGCTCGTCGGTGCCTGATTGAAATTTGTAGGCATCCGATTTTACATCGAAGTATTCTGATGCCGAAGCATCAAGATTTAAATGTAGTTTATCAGTATAATTTTTGCTTACTGTCTCCAGGACAATGCTGTTGCTTTTCACGGATTTATAATAAGCCTGGTTGCTGTGTGCCCTATTGGCATTTGTGAGTTCAAAAGTTCCGGCTTCTGCAGCAACAATAAAAAATCCCTGCATGGGTGGTACAAACTGCGAACCGCTTCCGGCGCCAGCATTCCACGAAACATAGGCAGTTCCGTTGTAATAATACACTGCGCCCCAGGTATCGTCCAGGCCACTCCAGTCTATTGACGATGGATAGGGGTTTCCCAGGAGGTTGGCGCCATCGTGGACGTTGCCGGCCACTTCAGTAAAAGTTATGGCCATGCTTTGGTCTCCTGTGTTGGGAGTTCCGGTGAAGGTCAAATTACTTTTAACTGAGTTTCCCCAAAAGCGATATCCCTGTGCAGGTGTGAGCGCCGTGGTGGTTCCTGAAATGTCGCTCCAGGTAGTGCTGGTTTCGTCCCAGGTTTGCAGGTAATTGCCAGGGAAGGTATTGGCAGTTGTTACGTTGTTGGGTGCGGAAATAAGATGCCAGACACTTTCGCTGATTTCACGCTGCACCCCAATGATTCCGTTGTTGGTAATCGCACCCTCGGTTATAAGTGAACCACCTGATTCAACAGTGAAGGTAGCACTTGCATCAACAGTTAAGTTGTTGCTTGCCCCACCATTTCCAGAAGAAATAACCGGGAAATTACCACTTGTGCCCGATACATCTGGGATGATTACATTATCGGTTGATGTGGGGACAGTATTTGTATTCCAGTTATCAGCAGTGTTCCAGTCGGAGCTTGAATAACCATGCCAGGTAATATAATTGGCCAGTCCACCATCAATTATGGTCCAGCCATCATCATCAATTATACTTTGCCTTGCCGTTGCAGCAGTACCGGAGCTGTATGTACTATTCCCACCGTGGAAACTCAGCCCATTGGTCAAATCTAAAGCTGCCCATCCAATAAGCAGGGCATCATAATTTGCTGTCGAAAGGGTTGCTTCACCAAACATACCAAAAAAGCTTGTTACATTGCTCACATCCCAGCTACCAATATCCTGGTTAAATGCCTCCGCATAACGAAACATAATACTCATGTCTGTTACACTACTCACATTCCAATTGCCTATATTCTGGTCAAAAGCACTCGCGCCATTAAACATATCATGCATATCTGTTACACTACTCACATTCCAAGTACCAATATCCTGGTTAAAAGCACTCGCAGCATTAAACATATTATTCATGTCTGTTACACTACTCACAATCCAACTGCCAATATTTTGATTAAATACATTCGCAGCATAAAACATATCTTGCATATCTGTTACACTACTCACATCCCAACTGCCAATGTCCTGGTTAAAGGCCGCCGTTGTATAAAACATTCCGGACATATCTGTTACATTACTCACAATCCAACTGCCAATATCCTGGTTAAAGGCCGCCGCTTCATAAAACATAAGACCCATATCTATTACATTACTCACATTCCAATTGCCAATATCCTGATCAAAAGCACTCGCACTTCGAAACATACCACTCATATCTGTTACATTGCTCACATCCCAGCTACCAATATCCTGGTTAAAAGCCCCCGCACCCCAAAACATTTCGCCGATATCATTTACTTTGCTCATATTCCAACTGCCAATATCCTGGTTAAAAGCACTCGCAATGGCAAACATAAGACTCATGTTTGTTACATTGCTCACATTCCAATTGCCAATATCCTGGTTAAAAGCCCTCGCACCCCAAAACATATTATGCATATCTGTTACACTACTCACATCCCAACTGCCAATATTTTGATTAAATACCTTCGCAGCATTAAACATATCATGCATACCTGTTACACCGCTCACATCCCAACTGCCAATGTCCTGATTAAAAGCAATCGCAACAGAAAGCATATGCTTCATGTCTGTAACAATACTCACATCCCAACTGCCAATATCCTGGTTAAATGCCTCCGCATAACGAAACATATACGACATATCTGTTACGCTACTCACATCCCAATTGCCAATGTCCTGATTAAAAACATCCGCATAAGAAAACATGTACGACATATCTGTTACATTGCTCACATCCCAACTGTCGAGGCCGCTTATGCTCGCTCTGCCTGTATATTCAAATGCATTTGATAGATTAGTAATTGAAGCAGGAAGCGCTGCAGGAACTTCCACAAGGTTGGTGGTGCCATAAAAAGCACCATTTAAACTGGTAAGCCCAATGCCTCCAAAACTCGTTACTCT
>CAZBDF010000481.1:0-3804 GCA_964490385.1 uncultured Lentimicrobiaceae bacterium
ATAAAATATCCGCTTTTGTAGTCCCACTCGCCAATGGTGTTGGGGCCACCCATCGGCCAATAAACTTCCGTAAGGTTTTGAAGAATAATCATGTTGCCGGTCAAAGCATCGGTAATGGAAGTTACATCTTTATTTTGCGGATCGAGATAAGAGGAGAGATCGTTCCAACCTGCCTGCAATGTAATGGTTTGGGTTTTCGGGAGCATCGCAACAATTTCATCGTAGAGCACACCTTTAAGGTAAGGATCAATCTCAACATGTTCAAGGTTCTGACTACACCAGTAAATCGAGTCGAAGGGTGTTTTATCCATTATTGCCGGATTGGCAGCAATGTTATAAAAGGGATTGTCAGTATCGATATCAAGCGCACTGATTGCGGGAATATAGCTGTGGTTATCGTGCAAGGCAATAATATCTCCGTACCCGTAAGGCGTTTCCAGTGAATCAATTTGTGCAAAGGTTGGCCTGTACCCGCCGGGGCTATTGTCCCAGGGGTGCTCAGAATACACGCTTACATCCTCCTGCTCGTTTATACCTATTAAGGGTATGCTAGCCAAACCTTCCATAATCTGGCTCGTTCCCCCATCTTCAACAGCCCAGACATTTGCTTTGATGTTGATGAGAAATGATGAATACTCGTATTCGATTACCTGGTCACCGGCCTGGTAACCCTGGCTAATTGCATGGCCGCTACCATCTGAAACAGCAATTTTTCGCAGGTTTTGCGGGTAATTCCCCAGCCCTTCCAGTTCCGAATAAAAATCATTGAACAATGGATCTGGTCCGGCTGTTGCCGATGGAGGATCGGTGTAATAATAAAGCAACATCTGACGTGGAGAAACACCATCCAGCACGTCAAGCAATTCCTGGATGGCTGCATCGAGATCTTTGGCAAAGTAGAGCATGTACTGCAAACCCAAAGGCATATTGGCGCCAGAGTTGGGCGCATCCAACGAAACCATAAGTCCGCAGTGATGATCCATCCCATTGTTTTCCATATAGGTTAAAGCGTAACGGACAACCAGTCCTCCCATGCTTGCACCCACAGTAACCAGCGGATTTTGATAATCAATACTATCGTTGACCATTTGCAGGAGTTTCACCATTACAAAAGCATTTCGCTGAATGTAGGTGTAATTATCATGAAAGTTCAGCACCACCACATCAAAGCCTTGCGCCCTTAAATCTTCGATTAGATTTTCCTGGTTCATAAATTCGTAAATCACATCCCAATCCTGATCGCCTGCGAGGTCAACCCCTTCACTGATAATAACTGGCCGGGTAAGTGTTTCATTTTCCTCTGAAAGAAGCACGTACGCATCTCCCGTCCTAAGCTCTCCCTCGTATGGGATTTCCCCGGTAACCGACCATGTTGCTGTTGGCTCAGGAGCTAAACGCTCAATCACATTCAAAACCGAAGAACTAAATATTTTTTTTCCATCCGGTAAAACCGCCTTAATGCTAATCACTTTTTGTCCGGTGGTGATATAGGTATGAGTAAGCATTTCATCAAGAACTAAAGGATGCCATGAATCCTGCCCATCAAATTTGATGAAATAGGAATGCGGCAACACATTAAAATTAGATAGGATCAAATCTCCAGACAGGATAAAGTCCACACTCTTCCCACTGTAAGTTTTAGCCTTTAATACGGCTGAAGCAAAAACAGTTTTTTCAGGAATTGAAACGCCGTCAAAATTCAACCCACCACGATCGGCAACATAATTCTCCAAGCTTTCGTTCAGATAATTGTAATGGAAAAGCTGAATGCCAATTGGGATAATGTCTTCGTTGAGATAATGCTGGGTAGTCGATTTTATGTTTTCCCTTGATTTAAAATCCTGAGCTTGCAGGGCAGCTTTATTCAGTTCAAAATAAATTTGCTTCCAGTTTTTAGCTGTGATAGCCGGGGAAGTTTCTGAGCCATCGTATTTTTCGATGCCCGAAACCGGTACTGCCAAATCGTACAAGATACCTGTTGTTACAACATTTTCTGGTTGAACATTAATTTGCGCTGCCATCAAAACAGGCAGAAAAAGGAGGGTAATTAAAAGGTATAGGCTTCTTTTCATGCTGATTAATTTTCATCAAAAATAGAAAAGCTATTTCAAACATTCAAGGAGGCTTAATATAATTTATGAATTTTGGTGAAAAAACTGTCAGACAGTTTAGCGATAGTTATTAAACTTACGGTAACAATATACCTCCACTTACAGCGAGATAGAACACGGGCAACTGTCTGACAGTTTTAGATTTATAATGGGTTCACCACCTTACCGATAAACAGCAGGCTATTGGTAGTTTGCTCGCGGATGGCAAAAACAAAGGGTTTGTTTACCATGATGGGTACGGGCTCATCACCTATTGAAGTCAGCTCAATACCGATGGTAGTAACAGCGGCGGCTTCGGTACCATCTTCATTCACTTCAACAAAAGTGTTTTGCTTTACAAAACTTACCACCAAACCCGCATCTGAAATTCCTGAAAGGTTGGCCAGGGCACCGTTAAAAGCATCAGTCATGCCCAAGGATTGCAACATTTCGTTGAGCTTTTTTTCGTATTCAAATTTAAAACGCGGAAATACCACAGGAACTTCCAAAGCAGCATATTGGCTATCCAAATTAGTGGTTACCTCTTCCCAGGTTCCGGATTCCATATTTTGCAAAAACTCATCCAAATTTGTTTCGGGAACAATAACAACCATCGAGAAGTTTTGCTGACCATAGAACATTTCAAAAGCCATATACCCATCACCGGCAATAGATTTAACAGGTACATCACCATGCATCATTGGTGTAGAAATTTCAGTTCCATCATCCAGAAAAAACAAGTCTTCAAAAGTTCCATTTTCATCAAATTGCTGCGTCCAGCTCCCTTTAAAATAAAGGGCATTCATCAGGAACATTACAGCCTCTGCAGAAATCTCTTCCAAAACTTTCGGAATTTTTCCGTTGGTATTATCGCTGGCCCACTGGTTCATGGTTTCGAGCGCTGAAGGATTTCCAAAATCAAGGCCTTCAATCCGGGCATCAAAAGCCGACCCCATGGCATCAATATATGGAGGTTTTACAACAAATCCATTCCTGTACCAAACGGCATTTGCCAGGGCAAGTTCAACCTGTGGATCAACTGCCAGAAGTTGGCTTACCAGGGATTGATAGGCATCATTGATTTCTTCGGCAGTCATTCCCTCATAACCCAGCATATCACGGATTTGGGTGTAAGTGTCACCTTCACAACCATTGAGCAACATGGTAAGTGCGGCACTGGCCGAAAGCGGGGAAAGCATCAGGTTTACATCAGCATCTTCTGTGGAAACTGCAGTGAATAGATCAATACCAAAAGCATTGCTCTTAGTGATTACCTGTGCAGCCTTTTCGGTGAGTTCGATGGGAACAGCTGTAGGATTTGCTTTACCAGGATTATCCTTGTTGCAGGCTGTAGCAAATTGAAGAATTAAGATGACGAGGAAAAAGTGATAGTATTTCATAAGCATAATTTTGAAAAGTGATTTGATGCGGAAAATTTACAATTATAGTGCCAAAAAACTAACAAACTATTGGACCACTATTTTTGTAAACGTCCTTTCATTCCCAACTTTTAGCTGCACAAAATACAGCCCTTTCCCATGCTTACTTAAATTGATAGTTTTATCAGAGATGCCACTACCAATATTGCTTTTATAAACCTTTTGCCCGAAGGAAGAAAAAATAGTACACTCGCATTCCAGCTTCTGCTGAGGTAAATGTATTACAAATCTTCCATCACTTGGATTGGGGCTGATCTGCACGGGTTGATCCTTCT
>CAZBDF010000482.1:0-3797 GCA_964490385.1 uncultured Lentimicrobiaceae bacterium
AAACAACTGATAAATAAATGGATACCTTAAGTTATAAAACCGTAAGTGCCAATAAAGAGACCATTATTAAAGAATGGATCCTTGTGGATGCGGAAAACGAAATTTTGGGACGTCTGGCATCAAAAGTTGCCTTGGTCCTCAGGGGAAAATTAAAGCCCAGCTTTACTCCCCATGCTGATTGTGGAGACAATGTTGTGATCATCAACGCTGAGAAAGTGCGGTTGACCGGAAATAAGATGTCGGATAAACAATACATCCGCCATTCAGGTTACCCTGGTGGACAAAGGTCATTAACTGCTGAACAACTCATGCAAAAGAACCCGATAGCTATGGTTGAAAAGGCTGTAAAAGGCATGCTCCCAAAAAACAGGCTCGGAAGTGATTTATTCAGGAATATGTTTGTTTATGCAGGCCCTGAGCACAATCAAGAAGCGCAAAAACCCAAGAAAATAAACTTAAACGAAATTAAATAAGCGATGGATGTTATTAATGCTTTAGGCAGAAGGAAAAAAGCTGTTGCACGTGTTTACCTCACACCCGGCAATGGCAGCATCAAAGTGAATAAAAGGGATGTTGAAAATTATTTTCCTCTTGCTACACTTCAATATGTAGTTCGTCAACCGCTCAACCTAACCGACAACATCGATAAATATGATGTAGTTGCTTTGCTTGATGGCGGTGGAACCAACGGACAAGCTGAGGCTCTCCGCCTTGGAATTGCAAGGGCACTTGTGAAGATTGATGAAGAGTATCGTCCTGTATTAAAAGCGAATGGACTTATGCGCAGAGACCCAAGAATGGTTGAACGTAAAAAGCCGGGACAAAAGAAAGCCCGTAAAAAATTCCAATTTAGTAAGCGTTAATACCGGAACATTAGGATGTTTAGTATCTAAACCTGTAAGACTTCGGATTAAACCGAGCTACTTGTGGGTTGCTAAATCAGAATGTAAACATAAAATTATATTTAAATGCCAAGAACAAATTTCGAACAATTACTGGATGCAGGTGTCCACTTTGGCCACCTGAAAAGAAAATGGAACCCCAACATGGCCCCATACATTTTTATGGAGCGCAACGGAATTCACATTATCGACCTTTACAAAACAGCAGCGAAAATAGAAGAAGCCGCTTCCGCGATGAAACAAATTGCACGCTCAGGAAAAAAAATCCTTTTTGTTGCAACTAAAAAGCAAGCCAAAGAAATTGTTTCTGCCAAAAGCAAAGCCGTTGGAATGCCTTACGTAACTGAGCGCTGGCCTGGTGGTATGCTTACCAACTTTGCTACTATCCGCAAAGCGGTCCGTAAAATGTCAACCATCGATAAGATGATGACCGAGCAAAGCTACACGAACATTTCGAAAAGGGAAAGATTGCAGCTCACACGTGAACGTGCAAAACTCGAGAAGCAATTGGGTAGTATTTCTGACCTGAACCGTCTTCCATCAGCGTTGTTTATTGTTGATATCCTGAAAGAGCATATTGCCGTAGCAGAAGCAAAGAAATTAAACATTCCAACTTTTGCTATCGTTGATACCAATTCAGATCCTAAAGCTGTTGACTTTCCAATTCCTGCTAACGATGATGCTTCAAAATCAATTTCATTGATCTTGGATATTGTTACCAAAGCAGTTGAAGAAGGTTTGATGGAAAGAAAAGTCGATAAGGACAGACGCGACAAAGAAGATGAACGCGAAAAGGAAGAAGCCGCCAAAATCAAAACACGCAGCAAAGAAGAGCTGGAGTTGGATTTGAATGAAGAGGACACTGCGAAGAATGCGAAAAAAGAGGAGCTTAAGAAGTTGAAGGATTCAGGAGAGAAAAAAGATACGCCAAGAAGGCCCCGCAAAGGTGCTGCTATCAGGAAATAATACCCCCCTTCAATTTTAAAATAATAATATCTTACAAAAGAGATGATGAATATGCTTTCTGAGTCTCTTTTTTATTAACAGAAAAATAATTCCATAACTTTTAAATATTTATAAAAATGGCAAATATCACTGCTGCTGAAGTTGCAAAACTCCGTAAACAAACCGGCGCCGGAATGATGGACTGTAAGAAAGCATTACAGGAAAACGACGGTGATTTTGAAAAAGCAATCGACTTCCTCCGCAAGAAAGGTGCAAAAGTAGCTGCTAAAAGGGCTGACAAAGACGCTACCGAAGGCTATGTTATCGCAAAAACTACCGAAGACAAGACCTTTGGTGTAGTGTTAATGGTAAACTGCGAAACTGACTTTGTTGCAAAAGGTGAAGAATTCATCAACTTTGTAACTGGCCTTGCTGACCTGGCACTGGAAAACAAACCTGCAAATCTTGCAGAAATGACAAGCCTGAAATTAGGAAACGTTACTGTAACTGATGCATTGGCTGAACTCGTTGGTAAGACAGGCGAAAAAATGGAATTTGATACTTTTGCTACCATTGCAGCCCCTAAGGTTTATGGCTACAACCATATTGGAAATAAAATTGGGACATTGGTTGCCTTCAATAAAAATATTGCTGACATTGACGAAAAAGGACACGACATCGCAATGCAAATTGCAGCGATGAACCCAATCGCTATCGATAAAGAAAATGTTTCGAAAGAAACCATCGACAGGGAATTGGAAGTTGGCAAAGAATTAGCCCGTCAAGAAGGCAAACCAGAAGCAATGCTGGATAAGATTGCACAGGGAAGACTTGGTAAATTCTTCAAAGAAAATACCCTTGTCAACCAGGAATTCATTAAAGATGGAAAAGTAACTGTTAAGCAGTACCTTCAAGATACTGACAAAGATCTTACCGTTACTGAATTTTACCGTTTTGCTTTAGGCTCATAATTGACATATAGAATAATCATCCAGAAAAAGGGTCACCAATTAGGTGACCTTTTTTTTTGTTTATAGGCCACAGATTTCTCAGATATGCACAGAATATTGTTAATCGAATATATATTCTGAAGACTTACACCACAATCAGCTGATTGAAAATAGACTCCGGATTTTAAACCCGTTCAAATAGTACCGGCCAACAAAATAATTTAACGAAGAAAGGGCTACCCATTGAATGGGCAGCCCTTAATTGTTTAAAATCTAATTGCATTTATTTTACAAACTTCTTTATAGTTGTCTGTCCGTTATTCATTATTTTCACAAAATAAACACCTTGCGAAAGTGAACTTACATCAATCGACCGGTGGGTAGATGTAATCAGCAGTTGCCCCGAAATATTAACAATTTGTACCTCAAGCTCTGTTGAAACATTGAACTGAAGGTTTAATACATCCTGCACGGGATTCGGATAAATAGTCAATTCAAGTGCATCCTGTTCAACAACACCGGTTGTTGGTCCCGGGCTATAAGCCACCGTACCATTAACCAGATCGATATCATAATAGAAAGTGCTGGTACAATCATAGGTTGTAATTGTTAACGATGCAGAATAAAGTGCAGCTTCAGCGTACTGATGTGTTGGATTTTGTTCATCGCTTATTTCTCCATCACCAAACTCCCAATACCAATCAGTGATTTCGCCAATTGAATAATCTTCAAAATAAACTTCCCATGGATTTTCTTCGCTGATGTATGGAACAAAAATGGCCAGGCAGTCCTGGGTCCAGTCCATGACCATCACTTCATAAGTTACTTCATCGGTACAGCCACTTTCAGTTTCAATGGTAAGAGAAACATCAAATAATCCGAAGTCAGCATAAAGGTGAATGGGGTCTTCTTCATCTGATGTCGTTCCGTCACCAAAATCCCATGCAAATGAAATAATTGGGCCATATGCGTAAGAATTATTCATGAATTTGATTTCGAG
>CAZBDF010000483.1:0-3778 GCA_964490385.1 uncultured Lentimicrobiaceae bacterium
TAATCATATGCAAATCTAATGAATTCTACCAACTTGACCTAAGCAGACTAGCAGTATAATTTTATCGATTTATTTATTCAAGGAATGCATATTTATTTTCCCAAAAAACCAGTCAATTAATTCTTCATTATCAACAATTGTCCAAGTATGTGGAGAAGAACCTTTTTTGAAATCTTTTCTTTTGTTATAAGATGTTATTAGTTCTACTTGTGTATTTCCGGCCTGCCTCAAATAGTTGTAAAACCCGGCAAGGTCGATGCTATTGATGGTATTATAATCTTTCCCCCTGTTCTCAATCCACCATGCTATGTCTGGTTCATGATACATTCTGATTGGAATATTCTTGAACAGTTCGATTTTGCTTCTCTTTTCATCGCTATAAACAAAGGGTGAATAATTAATATACGCTTCCATGGATTTGCTTGGTGATCCGCCTAAATTCTTATCAAGGTAATGTAAAACCCAGCGTGCTTCACCTACAGCGTTGGGATGAAAATTGTTTGTGATGGCTTGCTGCTGTTCGTGCCACATTCTTTCCATGTCCAACGGAGCATCGCATAAGGCAATTGCATCTGGTCGGAAACCAAACTTAGATTTATTCAACAATGCATATTCACTATACCTTAAAGCCATAGTTCCACCCAGTGACATTCCAGCCAGGAACTTGGGTTTGCCAGAAAGCTTATGTTTTTCTAAAGCAAAGCCAACGAGCTCATCCATAGTATTAAGATCTTTATCTGTAAATAAAAACTCTATCACCTTGCCTGTGCTAACAAAAAGAACAGCCATGTTTTTTTCTATGGCGGGTTCTATTATAGCATACTCATCAACTATTCTGCTTGTATCCAGCGCTGATCCACTTAACATGATAATCGTAGCAATGGGATTTGAATCGGGAAGATGAAGGGTGTATCCTTTTTTTGAAAGTGGGATCACTGCATTATTGCTTTCATCTAATACCTGATCTCCTGTTAGTTGAATGTAATCCTCAACAACCTTATGGCTATATACTTTTTTCGGTTTTGGAACAGGATGAAATAGTTTGCTTACAATCTTCCATTCGTCTTCAAATTTTATTAAGGATAAATAATCAATATAATTCAGCTCCGCACCTTCATAGAATTCAATTTTAGCTACCGCTACATTTCCTGCAATATCAATGGATAAAAATTTTACGGTCGTATATTCATTTTGAAATGAATATTTATAGCCTTTTTCTTTTCCTTTTTTTGCTGTTTCTATCCAATTATCGATTGGAAGTTTCCATATCGTATTATCGGCTCGTGCTCCTATTAAATTAAAATCATCATGAAATCCTTTTCTAATTGCTTCTTCATCTGCATTGTTGCATAGCCCGTCAACATAGGCATTTTGAATAACATCTTTGATTAGTTGTTCGTTTTTGCTTTCCTGGGCAAGAAGCGTGTTGAACATTAGTGAAATGAAAACGGATAATAAGATTGTATTTTTCATGCTATTTATTTAGTTTATTAATAATTTCTGTCGAAACCCAAAAGATATCCTGTCCGGGCGTGTGGCGCATAAAAAAATATATTTCTCATCGAGGTGTCCGCAGGTGGATATTTTGATGACCATGCCGACCAATAAATTTCATCTCCTTTGGATGAAAAAGCAACCTGACAATGTTCACGCCAGCTGGTATCCGAAACAATTCCAGGTGCAAATACTTCTGGGAGTATTCCGGGAGGCTTTAGTCCAAGATAATCTCCTTTTAAATCAGTAAATTCTTGTCCAATTGAAGATTTGACAATTAGGAATAGAATAATAATTAGGAATCTATATTTCATTGGTTTTATCTTTTTCAATTTCTTCCCACCATAATTCAGCTTGCTCAACATAATATGAATGCGGTTTTGATTCTTGAGCAAATGAAATCTGGTTTTCGGGTTTTTGCCCAAAAATAAATACAGGAATCAATAGAAGATTAATAATCAATAAGTGATAAAGTTTCATAACTTTTTTTTTATTAATTGTTGTAATTTATTCCACTGTGTCATTGAAAAACATTTCAATTGCATGCATATAATTATTTAGACGGTATATTATCTTATTCGGCTCTTCTGAAATACTATAATTCCAATTTAATCCTTTTGGAGCATTGGATTTTAAATTATTTAAGAAGGCTTCATTATAAATATCTTTTGACTTACTCCCGAAAAGATAGTATTTTACATTTTTATCTTTTAGTTTGTCGAAAACGTTTTTTGAATTGGTTTTATGGGTAATTAAACTAAAATCAGGAATATCTGAAATATATGCATCGAATAAATCCGGATGTTCAAGCATCATAAAGCTGCTAATCAGACCGGTTGTACCACCTGGTCCCCATATTATGGTTTTAGTAAGATTGTACTTAGAATCAAGATATGGTAATAATTCTTCGTCCATGAATTTTGCAAGCAAATTCAAATTAGCTTCTATACTTAACGAATCATATTTAACATATTTGTATTGCGGAAACCCCACAACAATACAAGATGGTATACTTCTATCATATGCCATTAATTCTGTGCATGAAGCGAAGGCTTTAAATGCGGCATGAGGATCCAGCAATAAAATCAATGGAAATTCTTTATCCTGCTTATAATTGAAGGGAAGATGCGTAAATATGTTTAGACTATCTGCAAGAAGCTCAGACTTTATTTTTGTTGTGAATCCTAATTTTGTTAGGGGAGAATCTCCTACATTTTGTCCAATTGAACTAAGTGTTAATAATACTGAGAATGTTAAAATAAAGATGTTTTTTTTCATGTTTCTATATTTATTCATTAATCATTTTGTAATAATCTTCCATTGCTAATTTTATACTTAACAATATTAACTCAGGGTCATCGTATTGCACATAATGTCCTGCTTTTGAACTGTAAAACAATCTACCATATGGTGATTTGGTTACAACATTTGTCCAGTTCTCAATCCAATGTTTTGTTCTTGCACGAAATAGAGATTCCTGGTCATAGTCCTTTGACCTGAATTGCGGAGGTACAGAAAATCGACCACCAACGATAAAGTGAATTGGAATTGGCGGTAAATCTTTTTCATTTAATTCTTTAAAATCAGAAGTCCTTAATTTCCTTAACATCTCACTTTCTTGTTGAACTCTAATATTCCTGGAAGAATCAATTGTAATAACGTTTCCAAATTTTGCAATCATCATAGAGTCAATATACTCCTCTGTTACTCCAATTTCTCTATATGGTGCTTCAAAATCCATAAGTTTTTGAGTAAAATCGGCTGGGTCAATAAAAATTAAACCAGCTAAATCATCAGGATAATAATTTGCAAAGCCTCGTATATAAATTCCTCCCAGAGAGTGTCCTACCAAAAGATAAGGAGGTTTAATATCTAAAGTCTCTAAAATCTTTTTTAATTTTTTCGAATTGTATTTTAATGATGGTATTTTATTATCAGGTTTTGATTCTCTGGTTCCTGCTCTATCATATAATACAATTGGGCAAATCTTACTTACAGAATCAATTATTTTGTTCCAGGATTTAATGGATTCACCGTGTCCATTTTCAAATACAACTACTGGTTGTCCTTCTGCTCGTTTTTCAAATCCTATTGTATTTATTCTGACGTCTGCACCATCAATTGTAATAAATCTCGTTTGAGAGAACGCGTTTGAGCTAATCAAAATTGAGATGATAAAGATTTTTATTTTCATATTATTCTATGTTTTTTTTCTCGCGTACATTTATGACATTGTCGACCATTATTTTGTCAATGTATAGATAGTAAGGATCTACTCCTGCTC
>CAZBDF010000484.1:0-3761 GCA_964490385.1 uncultured Lentimicrobiaceae bacterium
AATTAGGAAATGCAAATGAAGCCCGACATAAAGGACTGTGCACCTGGTGCCAACTGCGTAAGCTGGAATTCCATTGACTGGAAGAAGGTGGAGCGGTCGGTTAAGTCATTGCAACGACGTATTGCAAAGGCAATAAGGGATAGGAAACACAGCAAGGCCAAAAGCCTGCAATGGATCCTTTCCCACTCGTTTCACGCCAAACTTTGGGCCGTGAAGCGGGTTACTAAAAACAAAGGTAAACGGACGCCCGGCGTGGATAATATACGCTGGAAATCCCCAAAACAAAAACTATCGGCTTCCAAATCTTTAGTCAGGAAGAACTACAAAGCTTTGCCACTAAGACGTCTTTATATCCTTAAAAAGAACGGGAAGAAACGACCGTTAGGGATTCCCACCTTGAAAGACAGGGCTTTTCAAGCTTTACACCTTCTTACCCTTGAACCGGTTTCCGAAACACTGGCCGACAAAGGTTCGTACGGGTTCCGGCAACTCCGGGGCTGTCACGATGCTTTGGAAAGGTGCTTTATTCATCTTTCTCGTAAAGACAGTGCTTCTTGGATTCTTGAAGGGGACATCAAAGGATGTTTCGACAATATCAGCCACCAATGGCTAATCGAAAATATCCCGATGGACAAAAAGATTATGCAACAATGGCTCAGAGCCGGGTTTATGGAAAACAAACGGTTATTCCCTACCGATCAAGGGACTCCGCAAGGGGGAATCATATCCCCCACCCTCGCCAACATGACCCTCGATGGCCTCGAAAATATGCTTGACAAAGCCTTTGGCATCTCAATAAGACCGGATGGCTGCCGCAAAAATAACAAGCATAAAATCCACCTTATTCGCTATGCCGATGACTTCGTTGTCACGGCAAACTCTAAGGAAATACTGGAAAACAAGGTCAAACCTCTCATTGAGGAATTTCTTGCCGCCAGGGGGTTGCAACTATCGCAGGAGAAAACCCAAATAACCCATGTTACACGAGGTTTTGACTTTCTTGGGCAGAACATCAGGATGTATGCCAAAAACAAACTCCTGACACGCCCATCCAAAGAAAGCATCAAATCTGTAATTGGAAAGCTCAAAGGGATAACCGTCAAACACAGGGGTTCGCAAGCTGCCGTTTTAATCCGTAATCTTAACCGTGTCATTACCGGGTGGGCTAACTACCACAAACATGCCTGTTCTAAGAAAATTTTTTCTAAACTGGACAGGATTGTGTGGCGGAACATCTGGAACTGGGTACGCAGAAGACATAACAACCTTGGGTACAAAAAGATTGTATCCCTTCTGTTCATGACCGTTGGCAACAGGAAATGGCAGTTCTTTGGCAAGTTTTCCAATGGAAAAACTATCTTGCTCAGAATGTTCGCCCTTTTCAAAATCAAGCGCCATAAACTCATTGCAGGGGCGGTGAACCCTTTTGACCCAACTTGGGAGCATTATCTCAAAAAAAGGAAGTTATGCCGGATTTTATACTAAAGTTTTATATATTGCCGGGTGGTTTATTCCGCCTTTAGAGAGCTTGAGCCGTATGAGGTGAAAGTCTCACGTACGGTTCTTAGGGAGGAAAGGGGCAGCGATGCCCCTTTCCTACCCGACAAGAGCGTTGTAATAGGAACTATTGGTAATAAAAATACTTGATTTGTGTAACGAAAACGTTACCTTTGTGTCATGAGAGAAATTGACATTACAGAAAAATGCTTAGATTTCATAGACTGTCAGGAGCAAAGAGTTTCTGAGAAATTCTTTCAGCTGGTTGTAGTAATTGAAGAAATAAAGATTGTTCATACAAATTTTGTAAAAAAGCTAAAGAATTCGAGATTCTATGAACTTAGAATTAAAGCAGGAAACGAATATCGTGTCTTAATTTTTGCAATTGACCATTTGAATTTTTCTGAATGTACAAAGGCTGTTTGCTTGAATGGATTTATTAAAAAATCAAATAAGGATTATGTTAAAGCAATTAAGGAGGCAGAGAAAATTTAAGAGGAATATTTAAAAAGTAAGAAATTATGAAAACAATGAAAGCAATGGACATATTAGCAGAACGTTATGGGGAAAAAGGTTCTAAAAACAGAGAAAGGTTCCGAGAACAAGCATATTCCTATTATTTTGGAGAAATTATTAGGAATCGGAGAAAAGAATTAAATATGAGTCAAGAAAAATTGGCTGAAGTAGTAGGAAAAAAGCGACCATATATTTCGCGTATTGAAAATGGAGAGGATATACGAATCTCAAATCTTCTATTAGTTACAAATGCGCTTGATTTATCAATACAATTGACTGCTAGATAGAAAGCACGAAAGCACAACAGCAAATCATGGCTCACAGCCGGTTTGCGGACATCTGGAAAGGTTGGTGAAAACGGAAACATTCGTAACACTAAAACCTTCCGGCAAGTGGGCGGCTGAGAGCCATATTTGCGGAACGTTGTTGTGTCATGCTTTGCGGTTTATAAAAACCAGGACCGCTATCCCCGATGGGGCTTGCATCCCTTATATCCCGTATATCAATTTTTACTTGTTTATTGTTGACGTTTCCATTACCGCCGGCTGGCGGACGATGGAAAGTCGGTAGCACTAATTATTTCCTTATTCAAGGATTCAAGGATTCAACAATTCAAGGATTCAAAGATTCAAACATTCAATCACCTTCACCCATTCGAGATAACCCCGTCCACAATTGTCAGTTTCCGGTCGGCCATATCGGCAAGTTCCTGGTTGTGGGTAACAATGATAAAAGTTTGGTTAAATCGCTTGCGCAACTCGAAAAATAGTTGATGCAACTCCACGGCACTTTTCGAGTCGAGGTTGCCCGATGGCTCGTCGGCAAGAATAATGGAAGGTTCATTGATTAAAGACCTGGCCACTGCCACCCGTTGTTGCTCGCCACCCGAAAGTTCAGCAGGTTTATGGCCCATCCTGTCCTGAAGTTTTAAATAAGCCAGCAATTCAATCGCCCGTTTTTCGGCTTTCGATTTGGATGTTCCGGCAATAAAAGCCGGGATGCACACATTTTCGAGGGCAGTAAACTCTGGCAACAAATGATGGAACTGAAATACAAAACCGATGTTTTTATTCCTGAAATCTGAAAGTTTCTTTTCGGACAAGGCATTGACATCAACATCATCAAAAAGGAGTTTACCCTGATCAGCCAGGTCAAGGGTTCCAAGAATATGCAACAGCGTTGATTTCCCAGCCCCTGAAGCGCCAACGATAGAGACAATTTCCCCATCCCGGATTTCAAGGTCGATACCTTTAAGCACTTGTAAGTTGCCAAATGATTTATGTATGTTTTCAGTTCGGATCATTGATTTAGTTTTTGCAAAAGTAGGTTTTTTGGGGGAGGATGAGGGGTGACGGAAGACAGAAGACCGATGTTGGGTGACCGATGTCGGAAGACAGAAGACCGATGTTGGAGGTTTGAAGACAGAAGTTCGATGGATGTCGGTAATCGATTATCGGTAAATGGTAATCGGTCGTCAGTATGCCAATGTCAATTTGATAAGAGTTTTATTTACGATTGATGATTAACGAAGGATGATTTTTGATTTGTTGTCACATGACAGTCAGGAATATCTTAAATTCCCGCACGTTCGGGATTAATCGACAATCATACATCAACATCATTGCCATAATTTATTAGCATTAGACGGAAGCCGGATGTTGGGTAACCGATGACGGTAGTCAGAAGACCGAAATTAAGCTTTCTCTGAAAAGTACGTTCTTCGCCACTAAAGCACAAATTCACTAAAT
>CAZBDF010000485.1:0-3753 GCA_964490385.1 uncultured Lentimicrobiaceae bacterium
GATGTAATTGGGCGGGAGATTGTGGTGAAAGACAAATATCATTTTTTGGTGACCGGCATATTAGATGATGTACCGCTTACTTCGCTACTCCAGTTCGACTGGCTCATACCCTATAATTTCCTCCCCGCTCTGGGAATCGAATTGTGTCATTTCGAGGGCACACGAACCTATAATTTCATCATGATGAAAAAGGGTACTGACATCGACGAAATAAACCAAATTCTACCTGACCAAATTTTGAAATGGCATGAACCTGATATCGAAACTTTTCCATTTTTCATGGAACTTTCCAAAATTCACCTGCACGGCGAAAGCAGGGGGTTTGAAGCCATCAGGGTATTTATCATTGCAGCCATATTGATTCTATTACTCGCCTGTATCAACTACATGAATCTTTCTACAGCACGGTTTACCGGCAGGGCCAAAGAGGTGGGCGTTAGAAAAACTTTTGGTGCCGACCGTGGAAAACTTTTCTGGCAATTCATTGGAGAATCGATTTTTATGGCTTTCATAGCCCTCGACCTGGCTCTACTTATCCTTGAAGCCGTGATGCCACTTGTTAGCTTGAGCTATGAGTTGGAAATAATTATTCCATATAATGACCTTCAATTCATATTGTTTTGCCTGGGATTGGTCCTCGTAACAGGTTTTTTATCCGGTAGCTACCCAGCCCTTATCCTGTCCTCTTTTAACCCGGTTAAGGTTTTAAAAAATGCTTCGTTCCATGGCTTTCGCGGATTCAAATTGCGCAAGGCTCTGGTTGTGTTTCAGTTTGTGATTGCCGTTGTTTTTATTCTTTCTTCAGCCTTTGCTTTTCAGCAAATGAAGCACATCAAAACTGCCGATAAAGGATTCAGGGAAGAAGGGATGATACATTTTGCCACCACGGGCGAGCTTTGGGAAAAATACCCGGCTTTCCGAAACGAAGTCCTGAGTTTGCCGGGGGTGGAAAACATCACATCCACCCATAGCAACCCTTCGTATATTACGCTTGGTGAGTTTGAGTGGGGGCTGACGAATGAGTCGCAAAAAACGATTGCCCATGTTTGTTGGACAAGTTTAGATTTTCCGGAAACTTTTGATGTAAAGATGCTGGCAGGCGAATTTTATGACAAGACAAATGAAGAAGACAATGAAGGGAAAATAGTAATTAACAAAAGGTTGGCGGATTTCCTGGAGATTGACGATCCGATTGGGGCCACATTTTACCTTTATCATAGTCGTCATAAAATTATTGGTGTGATTGACAATTTTGAGTTTTTTCCGTTTAATATGTCCACCCAGGCATTGATTATTCCTTACCAGAAAGTGAGCAACAATATTTATATCGCCCTGGCCAGGGACAATCGTGAAGGCACAATAGCTACCATCGAAAGTATCTATAAAAAATATAATCCCTCCTACCCTTTCGACTATTATTTTCAGGATGATTTCGAAATGCCATTTGAAGCAGGTATGGAAAACATTATCCCATTGCAATGGATGATTACTTTTCTTGGCTTCTTTATTTCACTGCTCGGCTTGTTTGGACTGGCATCTTATACCACAACACAAAAAACTGTTGAGATAGGCGTTAGAAAAGCCTTTGGTGCGGATTCATCAACTATTGTAAAGAAACTGGCAATTCAATTTGCACGTCCGGTAGTTGTTGGTATTGCCGTAGGAATGGTCCTGGCATATTTCTTGAGCAAATGGATGCTTTCACTTTTTATAAACCCGGTAAGTATGTCGTGGTGGGTGTTTCTCTTGGTTGGGGCAGGTGTGCTGGGCTTATCCTTGGCAACGGTTATATGGCAATCAGTAAAAGCAGCCAACCGGAACCCGTTGGACAGTTTGAGGTATGAGTAGTGGAAACAAAAGGTATTGGGTATAAGGTATATGTGGCGGAGGGGGTTGATGGGTTTATAAGGGGAATAGGGTGTATAGGAGGGAATTATTTTCACATTTAAGCAATCTCATATTAAACCATTGCATAATTGCCGCATTGAAGCATTCTCGTATTCTATCATTCTATCCCCGCAAAGGCAGGATTTCCCCTCAGAAAGGGACAGGCACTGCGCTCAACATTCAATCATTCTCTTTATTTTAATCCAGTACACTTAGAAATTAGCTGCATATTTGGAAGCCTTGTCTCTTGAATGTATCTTTGATGTTTAATATTTAACTGCATACAATGTCAGGACATCAGCACGACCATACAAAAATTATTAGCGAAGCGGACACTAAAAATCCTTTTGTCAGGCTGGCCTATATCGAAGGTTGGTCTTCAATTGCTGTCAACACACTGCTTTTTGGGTTGAAGTATTGGGCAGGTACGGTTTCCGGGTCGGTGGCTATTTTAGCTGATGCCTGGCACACACTCTCCGACTCGTTGAGTTCGGTATTTATAATTGTTGCTGCAAAAATTTCTTCAAAACCACCAGACGAGAAGCATCCTTATGGCCATGGAAGGGCTGAGTTGATTGCCTCCATTTTGATCGCTACTTTTTTAGGATTTGTTGCTTACGAATTTATTATCGACAGCGTCGGTAGGTTGTCACATAAAACAGAAGCCAAATATGGAACTGTAGCCATCGTGGTTACTGTCATTTCGATACTTTTAAAAGAAGGCCTTGCACAATTCGCTTTTTGGGCCGGGAAAAAGGCCAACTCCACTGCCATTAAAGCTGATGGTTGGCACCATAGGACCGACGCTATTTCTTCGGTACTGATACTGGTGGGTATTTTTATTGGAAGATTTTATTGGTGGATTGACGGAATACTGGGGATTGTTGTAGCCCTGATGATCCTTTACGCCGCCTACGAAATCCTGAAAGATGCGATTAATAACCTTATGGGGGTAGCGCCCAATAAGAAGCTAATTGACCGATTAGTGGGCGTAGTAACAGAAGAAATTGGCTTCGACCCCAACATCCACCACATACACCTCCACTCTTATGGCAACCACAAGGAGTTGACTTTTCACATCCGCTTATCCGGTAAAATGGATGTGGAGACTTCTCATTCCATCACAAAAGCCATCGAAAAATCAGTTAAGGAAAAGCTTAGGATGGTGGCTACAATTCATGTTGAACCAAAGAATGATCAGGCTTCCGAGAAATAAGTAAGCTTTATTAAGGAAGTTTTTAAATCGTATTCCTCCAGGTGGATTTGTGGGGGCACTTCAATGGATTGGGAAGTCAGGTTCATGATGCCTTTGATTCCACATGCGATGAGTAAATCTTTGATGCCGCCCATCTCTTCATCCACATTGGTTAATATAACAAGTGTGATATCTTTTTCAGCAATTACCTCCACCAGTTTTTCCATTGAATAACATGGTACCCCAAAAAATTCTTTGTTTATCGATTTTGTGGAAACATCAAAGATTGCAGCAATGTTTATTGGGGTTCCGCCTTCGGCAAACAATTCCAGCACTGCCCTGCCCGTATGGCTAAAGCCAATAATACAGGCATTTTTCTTAGTCATGCATTCGAGTTTCAGAGAAATCTCCCGAATGAGTTGCTGTACATCATATCCTTTGGAATGGCTTCCGCTAACTCCCAGCAACATCAAATCGCGCCTAACATGCACAGGATTAATTTTTAACATCCTCGCCAGGTCCCGGGAAAAAATAAAAGGCTTCTCCAAAAATTGATAATTCAACAACAACCTCCGATAGCGGCTCAGGCGTTCAACGGTTTTTTCGGGTAGTTTCATTTTATTCGTTTTGCGTTTGGTGTTTGGCGTTGTGCGTTTGGCGTTTTGTGTTTG
>CAZBDF010000486.1:0-1694 GCA_964490385.1 uncultured Lentimicrobiaceae bacterium
CGTGCATGCTCGAGCATAGCTCGGCATAATCGGTAATCGGTGATCGGTGATTGGTGATTGGTGAACGGTGATTGGTAATCAGTAATCGGTAATCGGTAATCGGTTATCCGTCACCCGTTATCCGTCTTCTGTCTCCTGTCATCGGTCATCGGTCATCCGTCTCCTGTCATCTGTCTTCCAACTTCCATCTTCTGTCTTCCGTTCCCGCAAAGGCGGGATTTCCCCACAGAACGGGACAGGCGCTCCGCTCAACTTCCGTCATCCGTCTTCCCTACCATTCGTCGCTGTCTTCGAGCCTAATCTCATACAAGTCTTCTTCATTCAGGCCATGCCATTTGCAGCCTTTTTTGGTGCAGATATAAAAATCGATGAATTTGGTCCGGGCGCTGATCGAAATTTTCGCAGCGGGGGAACCGCATTTCTCACACTCTTTTTCAGCTATCAGGCTTTTGTCGCAATGAAAGCATTTCAGGTCGCTCACTGTTTTATCTTCCGAAAGGAAAATAGTTGATTTGGAAGTAAACACATTAAGATAGGGACTGAGCATGAGATAGCCTTCGTCACCATTGACAATCTTTAATTTGAGCATGTCATTTTCTATCAACGACTTGCGGCAATGCGGGCAATAGGTATTGAGAAATGTGCCCGATTCAAGGATTTCCGACCTTTCGGAGGGTTTTTTTTCCTCCTGTCCCGGATCAGTCCTCAGGTCCAGGTTTTTCGGATATTTTCGGCCGCGGTAACCATATTCCTGGTACAGCCTTTTGAGCGCCTGCGACAGGTCTTCAAATTCGATAGCGTGGTTCTGGCAACCGTTGCGTGTGCAAACACTGACCTTTCCACCCATTTCCAGGTTAAAATCTGCCATGGGGGCTTTGCAAACTTTGCAATGATCGTCGCTGCTAAAATGCCCGCGGCAGTGTGGGCAGAAGAAGTCAGCAAGAGCTTCCTTGCCAATTTCGATTTCTGAAATATGGTTGTAACTTCCGTAAATAGAACTTAGCCAAATTAAGCCCTTATGCTCACCATCCTGAATGATCAGGTTGATGCTGGGTTCATTGTCCACCTTTTTGTTGTGGTCCATCAGGCTTTTGCCGCACATGGGGCACTTGATAAAAATTGAAATGAAATTGTACATATTGAGCTTTTAGTTTTTGTTTACTTATCCTAAGATTTTAAGCCTTACAATAATAACGAATTTTAAGAAAACGAAATAAAGATTGAGGTGTCAGATTAGCCTAAAAAATTAAAAGAAGAAATGGGGTGGAGGTGTAAATGGCTAATTATCAAAGGGAAGTTAATTTTCTTATCGATTTCATTTTATGGCAATTTATTTTTAGTTTAAATAATGATGGACGTAGAGAGTGTGTTGCGGGTTTCGCGTTTTGCGTTTTGGGTTTGGGAACTGAAGACGCGGATTACACGGATTACACGGATAAAGCAAATGCAGATCGGCGCTTTTCTGCAAAAATCAGCGTCAAAGAAAAAATAGTTTGATTGTTTCTTGATACAGGTTTGGGAACTGAAGACACGGATTAAACGGATTACACGGGTAAAGCAAAAGTTTATCAGCGCTTTTCTGCAAAAATCAGCGTCAAAGAAAAAAATAGTTTGATTGTTTCTTGATACAGGTTTGGGGATGAAGACGCGGATTACACGGATTACACGGATAAAGCAAATGCAGATCAGTGCTT
>CAZBDF010000486.1:1794-3746 GCA_964490385.1 uncultured Lentimicrobiaceae bacterium
ATGAAGACGCGGATTACACGGATTACACGGATAAAGCAAATGCAGATCAGTGCTTTTCTGCAAAAATCAGCGTCAAAGAAAGAAATAGTTTGATTGTTTCTTGATATGGGTTTGGGAAATGAAGACGCGGATTAGGCGGATTAAACAGATTTTTTCAGATATATTAATTACTGACTACCAATCACCGATCACTGTTCACCAATCACTGTTCACAATTCACCATTCACAATTCACCATTCACTACTCCCCATTCCCCATCGAAATCACCGAAATCCTTTTCCTGCCATCCATTTTAATAACAACAGGCTTTTGAAAGCGCACGTGTTTAAAATAGGTACTGCGTTCAACGAGTTCCTGCTGGTCCAGCAGGTCATATTTAATATAGCTCTTCGACAATTCGGGCTGGACTGAAAAATAGCCCACGTTCATCGAAGTTACATTGTGGAAAAAGTGAGAGCCTGAGGAAGCATCCAGCGGGTAGCCCTCGAAGCTTGTTTCTACAATGACTTTGGCATTTGATATTTGGGGCCAGTTTACCGGTATCCCTATCCACTGGTCGCGTGTGCCCCAGCGGCCGGGGCCAATAAGGACATATTTTTTGCCCTGTTCCTGCATGGCTAAGTTGAGTTTTTCAATCTCATCGGCCATCTCTACGGTCTTCGCTTTATCAAACGTGTCCCTGTCGATATAAATCACATCGAACAGATCATCAATCATTCCGTTTCCCATTCCTTTGTTCGAAAAGAGGATGACTTTGTTTTCGTCAACTTTATCCAGGTCGATGGTATAATCTTCAGAATTTCCCAGCAATGGTTTTATTTGAAGCAGATAGAACGATGCCTTGTGCTCTTTGTCTTTGTTCAAGTCCACAGCAAATTCAATTTCAACCGGGGTTCCCATGGCTTCCTGTACCACATCCAATACCACTTCGATGGTTTTGGCAAGTGGGATGTAATTGTATTTTAGGATATTGGCAAAGTTGACAATGCGAGGGCCGGGTTTGTTAATCCCGGGTGCAATACTATTGTTTTCGGCATCATAAACCGATGCACAATGGCGCAGTGTCCCATGTCTTTCCGCTTCATCTATATCCAATAAAGTCAGTCCGGCCAGTTCACCTTCGAGCAAGTTAATTTCCTGTTTTTTTAAATCGACAGCAAAAAAGCGGACCTGGGAATTTTTGTGCTGGTCTTTTGGGCTGTTGATATCGATGGCTGGATATTTTGGTGAAAACCGATATGCCTTTTCGCCTTCTACCACATATTTACCCAGGCCAACTGCGGCAACAACAAACCCTTCTTCGGGTTTCATGTGCGAAAATGGATAGTAGTTGTACGACTGCGCAACGCCGCTAATATGTGGATAAAACACATCGCCAAATTTGTTGCCCACCACTTCTTGCAATACCACGGCCATTTTTTCCTCTTCAATTTTGTAGTTTACCGCCCTGATGTAATCGCGTGCGGTTTTCGAAAAAACAGAGGCAAATACCAGTTTTATGGCATCTTTCAATTGTCGGAGCCTGACGTTGAGATCGGGGTGGTTGTTGGGTAAGAGATACGTCTCGAAAATGCCGGCAAAGGGCTGCATCTGTGAATCTTCAAAAAGCCCGGATGAGCGGACCGCAATGGGTTTTTTAATCACCTCAAGGATAATTTTCAGTTTTTTATTCAAAGTTTCGGTGAGGTGACCGAAAAGAAACATCCGCTTGATTTTTTCATAATCTTCTTCGCCATAAACTTTATCATAAAGCTTATTGCGTTCCATGAAGTATTCGAATTCCTCGGTGCCTATTACCGAAGTTTTTGGTGCCCGGATGTTGATATTTGGAACGTGTTTTCCGAAATCAAAATTATATATCAGCGTATTGATAAATGCCAGGCCACGGCCTTTGCCACCAAGAGAACCCTTGGTGAGGGAAACAACATTGCTCTCATCGTCAATGGCAGATT
>CAZBDF010000487.1:0-3746 GCA_964490385.1 uncultured Lentimicrobiaceae bacterium
AAGCTGTGTCTGTTGGTATATTGTTTTTGTTGGAAGATGAACCGAAATTTAAACAGCTCGACATGCTTGTGAAAGACCTGGTAAAGCAGGGTAAAGATGTTAAAATGCTTGGGCTATTCAATGAGAAAGTATTGCCAAATTTCTTCATTCAAAAACTGAAGATAGATATTTTCACAAAAAAGGATGTAAATTTTCTTGGCCGTCCCTCAGGCGATGTAATAAAAGAGTTTATTGAGAAACCCTTCGACATTTTACTGGATTTTACGGAGACTGAAATTTTACCTATGGATTATATTTTAGGGATGTCGAAAGCCGGGTTTAAGGCCGGCAGGTATCGTGAAGATATGGTAAAAGTTATGGATCTTATGATACAGAAGCCTGAAAATATGGACTTTGATACCTTCATCAAAACCACGATCGACTATATTTCGATTTTTAATACAAAATCAGCATGAAAAAGAAATTTCAAGGAACTGGTGTCGCCCTGGTGACCCCATTTCATAAGTATGGTGCCGTCGACTTTAGCGCCATCGAAAAAGTTGTTGAGCATACCATAAATAATAATGCTGATTACCTGGTGGTATTGGGGACCACCGGGGAGGTGCCAACGCTGTCGAAGGACGAAAAACAAGCCGTTACCGAATTTGTGATTGAAACTGTAAATGGCCGGGTGCCCATAGTTTTAGGTATGGGTGGAAACAATACCCAGGAAGTTGTCAATTGTATTAAATCAGTGTCCTTCGATGGGATTGATGCCATTTTATCTGTTTGCCCTTATTACAATAAACCCAAACAGAAGGGGATTTTTTATCATTATAAAACCATTGCTTCTGCATCCCCTGTGCCGGTAATTTTATATAATGTCCCGTCAAGGGCCGGGGTGAACATCAGTGCGGAAACCACGCTTCAACTGGCAAATGGCTATAAAAATATCGTTGCTATTAAAGAGGCCTCGGGTGATTTTGTCCAGGTAATGAAAATACTAAAAAACAGGCCCAAAGATTTTCTGGTAATTTCGGGCGATGATGCACTTACACTCCCATTGATGGCGCTGGGCATCGACGGAGTAATTTCGGTAGTTGCAAATGCATTTCCAGCGGAGTTTTCAAATATGGTGAATTTCTGCCTTAAAGGGAAATTTGTGGATGCAAGGCAAATCCATTTTCAATTAATCAATATCATCAATGCCTTGTTTGAAGATGGAAGTCCCGGAGGTATTAAAGCCGCACTTCAAATTATTGGACTTTGTGAGAATAATTTGCGCCTACCCGTCGTTAAGGTCAACAAATCGATTTATATAAAACTAACTAATTTAATTTCAGAATTTCAATCCAAAAAGTAATAAGAATGAAACTTGTAAAACTACTCACACTTATTTTTGCCCTTGCAGTACTCACCACTTCAACAGCTCAACAAACTAAAAATTCAGAAGAGGCCGCTCAATATTTTCAGGACCGTGGCGAAATTTATTTTAAGTTTTCACACGAGAACATCAATATCAATCAACTCACCAAGATCATCTCTATTGATAAGGTAGATGGAAATGAAGTGTTTGCTTATGCCAATATTTCTGAATTTGCAGCTTTCCTCAAACAGGACATTGCATTTGAACTGTTGCCCAAGCCGGGTGAACTTATTAAAAACCCGGTTATGCGCAGCAATGTGAATATCCGCGAAATTAATGAATGGGATTTTTATCCGACCTATGATGCATATATCGACATGATGTACCAGTTTGAGGAGCAGTATCCTGATATTTGCAAGATTGAAACCATTGGGACTTCCATAGAGGGAAGGGAACTTATTGCAGCAAGGATTTCGGATAACATTGATGAACTGGAGGCTGAACCACAATTTTTATATACCGGGACCATCCATGGTGACGAAACTACTGGTTATGTGGTTTTTCTGAGGTTGATTGATTACCTGCTAACAAATTATAATTCCGATGCTGAAGTGACCGATTTGGTGAACAGTCTGGATATTTGGATCAACCCACTGTCGAACCCTGATGGGACTTTTGCTGGTGGAAATAATTCGGTTTATGGTGCCACACGCTACAATGCCAATAATGTTGACATGAACCGCAACTATCCTGATCCCGAAGATGGGCAGCATCCTGATGGCAACGCATGGCAAAAAGAAACTGTACATTTTATGGAATTGGCTGAAGCGCAAAATTTCACCATGTCGGCAAATTCTCATGGCGGAACCGAAGTTTTGAATTACCCCTGGGATACCTGGCCAGACCTTGCAGCCGACAATAGCTGGTGGATTTATGTTTGTCGCGAGTATGTTGATACCGTTCATCTGTATTCACCCTCAAATTACTTTAACGAATACAACAATGGTATTACCAATGGCTATGACTGGTATTCGATTAGCGGTGGAAGGCAGGATTATATGAATTATTTCCACAATTGCCGCGAATTGACCATGGAAATTTCAGACACCAAATTATTGCCGGCAAGTCAACTACCCGATCATTGGGACTGGAATTACCGTTCGTTGCTGAATTATTTAGAGCAAGCTACTTATGGTGTAAATGGTTTGCTTACTGATTTGGAAACAGGGCTTCCCCTTGAGGCTAAGGTTTACATCGAAGGGCACGATATGGATAATTCTGAAGTTTTTTCGAGGGAAGAAACCGGGTTCTATCAGCGACTGCTTGATGAGGGTACCTACGATATTACTTTCTCGGCACCCGGACATTTTCCTGTTACCATTGAAGATGTTGTTGTGTCGAGAAAAGTTACCACAACAGTTAATGTAGCGCTTGATGCCGGTGATTTGATTGCAGACTTTACAGCATCTTCCACAGCAATTCCAATGGGAGGCCAGGTGGACTTTTTTGATGGATCATTTGGTAGCCCGGTTTCATGGGCCTGGGAATTTGAGGGTGCAGAGCCAGCAACTTCCAATGTGAAAGATCCCGGGGGAATTGTGTTTCCTGAAACCGGCTCCTTCGATGTTTCCTTGACAGTTACAAATATTGATGGGGACACGGAAACAATCTTGAAAGAAGATTATATTTCGGTGAATGCCGAATTCCTGATGGGCGATCAAACAATAACTACCTGTACCGGTATTTTTTATGATACTGGTGGCGATAGCGGAAATTATAATGATGACGAAGATTTTACCATGACCTTTATACCCGGTGCAGCAGGATCGAAAATTATTGTCGAATTTGAATCCTTCGATGTGGAATATCAAGCGAGTTGTACCTACGACTGGCTGAAGGTTTATGATGGTGAAAGTACTTCAGCCTCATTAATCGGAACCTATTGCGGGACTGATTCACCGGGTATGATTCAAGCCACCAACGATGAAGGAGCAATTACTTTTGAATTTCATTCTGATTATTCCCAAACCGAGGCCGGATGGAAGGCTTTGATATCCTGTACTTCGCCTCCCTTGTTACCGGTTGCCAATTTCGAGGCCGACACCACACACATCGTGATGGGGGAAACAATTCAGTTTACCGATCTTACCTTAAACAATCCTTCTACCTGGGCATGGATGTTTCCGGGAGGGACACCGGCAAGTTCAAGTTTGCAAAATCCGGAGATAAAATACGAGGAGTCAGGAATTTTTGATGTTACACTGGTTGTGCAAAACGAGTTTGGTTCAGATAGCAAAACCTTCGACGCGTACATTACCGTTGATAGTACCATCGGAATCTCTGAATTGTTAGAAAACGGATTGAGCGTTTTCCCAAATCCCTTAACCAGCGATATCTTGAA
>CAZBDF010000488.1:0-3743 GCA_964490385.1 uncultured Lentimicrobiaceae bacterium
AAACGCCAAACTCTATATCAAGCTTTCAAACAACTCCATCAGCATATCCCTTTTCCTTGAAGCTACCGGCACATGGTCGCCATTGCACATTACCAGGGTGCCGCCATCAGCTTTGTCGAAATAACTCATCTTGTTGATATTTACAATATGGGATTTATGGATGCGGTGAAAACCCTGGTCGAGCAATGTTTCTTCATATTCCCTGGTAGATTTTGAGATCACGATTTTCCGGCCATCAGTAAGGTGAAAAGAAGAATAATTTCCATCGGCTTCAATATGCACGATATCGCTGGTGTCAACCAAATGAACCTGGTCGCTGGATTTTAAAACCAGACGGTTTGAGTTATTCAGGTTTTTGATACTTTGTCCCAGGGCTTTGGCATGGAGTTTTTCTTCAAACCTGATGAGGTCATCAGCTTTTTTTATAGCCTGGGCCAATTCATCTTCTTTCAAAGGTTTCAACAGGTAGTCGATAGCACCGTACTTAATGGCTTTGATGGCATAATCGGAGTAAGCCGAAATAAAGATTACCTTAAAATCGGGCTTATCAAAATGGTCGATCAATTCAAACCCGCTGCCATCTTTCAAACGAATGTCGAGGATAACAAGATCGGGTTCATGTTCATTAATGGATCCAATCCCTGATTTAAGGTCGGTAGCTGAGGTAGCTACTCCAACATTTGGGATGTAGGTTTCTATGGTTTTTACTATTAACTCCTTAGCACTGGGGTTGTCCTCGATGACTATTGCCTTAATCATAAAGATTTTTTGGACGAATATAGTAATTTCCGTCATCATTTACATCTAAAAAAAAAGTCTAGTTTTTAGGTTGTAAAATATAAATACATATTTTTGCGTTGAAAATCCTATTAATTCAGAATACAATGGAAGAGCAAGGACGCAATGAAAGAAGAGAAGAAATCTTCTCAAAGGTTGTAAGGGCAGGCAAGAGGACCTATTTTTTTGATGTGAAAGAAACCCGTGGTTTGGAAAAGTATTTGACCATCACCGAAAGTAAGCGGAGGTTTAATAATGAGTCAGGGAAATTTTTCTACGAAAAGCATAAGTTGTTTCTCTATAAAGAAGATTTCGAGAAGTTTTCGAATGGCTTGAAAACAGTGCTCGACTTTATCGAAAAGGGAATAGTGCCGGAAGTTGAAGAAATAGAAGTTGCTGAGGTCAAGCCTCTGCTTACGGAAATTCCTGATGTTTCTTTTGAAGATCTTGATAGCGAAGAGACTAAAATTGAGGAGTAAAAAGCTTCTTTTTATTGACATTATTTGGCTGGCCCCGGGTCAGCTTTTTTTATTGAGGGATTGAAGCTTCTTGCTGTTGATTAATAATTAAAATTAATTCGGGCCACAGCATCCATAAAGTGTAAATTTGTCCCTATTTTTGAAACGAATTATATGGGTAAAGTTATTTCTATTGCAAATCAAAAGGGCGGGGTAGGTAAAACCACAACTGCAATTAACCTTGCAGCATGTTTTGCTGTTTTGGAGTATAAAACGCTTATCATTGATGCCGATCCGCAGGCCAATGCTACATCAGGCCTGGGCTATGAGCCCAGAAACATCAAGCAAAGTATTTACGAGTGTATTATTGATGATAAAAACCCAAAGGATGTAATTGTTCCTACAACTACACCAAATCTCGATTTGATCCCTGCCCATATCGACCTTGTAGGTGCCGAGATTGAAATCATCAATATGCCCAACAGGGAGCACTTGATGAAACGTGTGCTTGATAAAATTAAGGACGATTATCAATTTATAATCATCGATTGTTCGCCCTCGCTTGGCCTGGTTACCGTTAATGCATTAACTGCATCCGATTCGGTGATTGTTCCGGTCCAGTGTGAGTATTTTGCCCTTGAAGGATTAGGCAAGCTTTTGAATACGATTAAAATTGTTCAGTCACGATTAAATCCTGAACTAGATATCGAAGGTATTCTATTAACGATGTACGATACCCGGCTCAGGTTGGCCAAACAGGTAGTTGAAGAGGTGAGGACCCATTTTCAACAAATGGTTTTCGATACCATTATCGCCAGGAATACCAAGCTTGGAGAGGCACCCAGCTTTGGCGAAACAATTATTTTGCACGATGCCAATTCTACCGGTGCTATTAATTACCTGAACCTGGCACGCGAAATTCTACAGAAAAATGGACTGACGAAAATGGACCAGTCGGATATTGAAATAAGTTTTTAAATGAAAGATAAAGGCAAAAAGAGCGCATTGGGAAGAGGGCTGGAAGCTATATTGCAAAGTCCGGACACCGACATTACCTCTAAGGATATCTCGGGAAATTATGTTGTTGGTGCAATTGCCAACCTGATGATAAGCAAGATCGAAGCCAATCCTTTTCAGCCACGCACCACTTTTGATGAAACGGCCCTGCTGGAATTGGCCGATTCGATAAAAATCCAGGGGCTTATCCAACCCATTACAGTGCGTAAACTTGGATACGAAAAGTACCAGGTGATTTCTGGTGAGCGGCGGCTAAGGGCTGCTACCATGGCTGGTCTCAGGGAGGTGCCCTCTTACATCCGTGTGGCCAATGATGAGCAAATGCTCGAACTGGCCCTGATTGAAAATACCCACCGCGAAGACCTGGATGCCATCGAAATTGCCATCAGCTATCAGCGATTGATCGAGGAATGTAAAATCACCCAGGAAGAGGTAAGCCGTAAAGTAGGGAAACAGCGTTCTACTGTAGCCAATTACATAAGATTGCTTAAGCTGCCAGCCGAAGTGCAGGTTGCCATCCGCGACGGGCTCATCACCATGGGGCATGCACGTTCATTTATCAATATCAGCGATCGTGATATACAATTGGGTTTGCTCAAAGAGATACTCGATGGCGAACTTTCGGTAAGGCAGGTTGAAGAAAAGGTGCGGAATGTTAATAAGCCTTCATCTGTGAAAAGAAAAAGCAGAAAACTAGTCCTTTCGCCACAAGACCGTGAAATGGCAAAAAGCTTGAGCGAAGGTTTGCATACAAAGGTTGAGTTAAAACGCAATACTAAAGGTAAAGGAAGTATCGTTATCAATTTCGCTTCTGATGCAGAGATGGAAAGAATCATCACCTTGCTCAAAAGTGAATAATCATTTTGCGTCATCAAACAATTGAATGCATACCATCATCAATTTGAAAGGAATATTAGCCAGCCCTTATAAGGTTCCTCTTGCCATTACCCGGATTTTCATCTTAAAAATTTCCTGTGTGTTTATTTTGTTTTTTCTGTTGATTAGCCCAAAATACACTTCTGCACAGGAAAATACATCACCAGTAATTCAGGACTCAATTCCTGTTCATTCAGCAAAAAAGGCAACGCTTATGTCGATGTGCCTGCCGGGATTAGGTCAGGCTTACAATAAGAAATACTGGAAAATCCCTATCATTTACGCCGGTTTTGGTACCCTCATTTATTTCATTAGCACCAACGGCAAGTCATACCGGGATTTTAGAACGGCATATAACATTGTTGCAACCGGTGATAGTGTCAATTTTAACAATGAGTTGGTAGTGCGCTATGATGGCAATTTGAGCCAGTTGGAGGAAGGGAGAAGTTATTACAGAAGGAACATGGAATTAAGCTGGATACTCACAGGCCTTTTGTATATTCTTCAGGTTGTGGATGCCAGTGTGGATGCCAACCTGTATTCGTTTGATGTTAGCGACGATTTGAGCCTTCGTTTCGAACCAATTGTTGACCCATACATGACTGCCTGGAAGCC
>CAZBDF010000489.1:0-3742 GCA_964490385.1 uncultured Lentimicrobiaceae bacterium
AAATATAATTGATGATGATTTCTGGATCATTACCGATGGTGGAGTTGCTCCAATGGACCTCGAATTTAACACCACCCACGGAGCCGGCACACAGATTACACTGCCCCTGAGCGGAACAGTACATGTTACCATAGACTGGGGAGATGGCAGCACAATTGAAACTGTTACCTCCGAAGGGGACAAAAGCCACACCTATGCATCAGAGGGGACATACAACGTTAGCATAAGCGGAATACTTAGCCAGTATGGTAATGGAGTTTATTATGCCAATGCAGAAAAACTTACAAAAGTAACGAGTTTTGGAGGTATTGGCCTTACCAGTTTAAATGGTGCTTTTTATGGTACCACCAACCTTAGGAAGGTTCCAGAAACGCTTCCTTCTTCAATTACAAATCTATCAAATGCATTCTACAATACAGGCAAAGCGAGCATAACCGGCCTCGACAGTTGGGATGTGAGCAATGTAACAGATATGTCGTATATGTTTTCTAATGCGAGTGTTTTTGACCAGGATATTGGCACTTGGAATGTGAGCAATGTAACAGACATGAATAATATGTTTAATGCGAGTGCTTTTAATCAAAACATTGGCAGTTGGACTGTGAGTAATGTAACAAATATGGCTGGAATGTTTTATGATGCGAGTGTGTTTAATCAAAACATTGCCAATTGGGATGTGAGTATGGTAACAGATATGAATAATATGTTTAATGGTGCGGCTGCTTTTGACCAGAACATTGGCAGTTGGATTGTGAGTAGTGTAACAGATATGTCGAAAATGTTTTGGGGTGCGACTGCTTTTAACCAGAACATTGGCAGTTGGATTGTGAGTAGTGTAACAGACATGAATAATATGTTTAATGGTGCAAGTGCTTTTAACCAGGACATTGGCACATGGGATGTGAGTAGTGTAACAGATATGTCGAAAATGTTTTGGGGTGCGGCTACTTTTAATCAGGACATTGGCAGTTGGATTGTGGGTAGTGTATCAAATATGTCTTATATGTTTGGGTCAACGCAGGGATTTAACCAGGACATTGGCAGTTGGGATGTGAGTAGTGTAACAAATATGTCTTATATGTTTTTTGCTGCGGGGGCTTTTAACCAGGATATTGGCAATTGGGATGTGAGCAATGTAACAGACATGAGTAATATGTTTCGAAGTGCGAGTGCTTTTAACCAGGATATCAGCAATTGGGATGTAAGCAATGTAACTGATATGAGAAATATGTTTTCTGTTGCATATGCTTTTAACCAGAACATTGGTAGCTGGGATGTGAGCAATGTAACACGCTTTTTTGGTATGTTTGGTGAAGCAACCCTTTCGATAGCAAATTATGATGCCCTGCTTATTGGATGGGCAGCCTTGGATTTGCACAACGGCTTGAGTTTCAATGGTGGGACTAGTAAATACAGCTCCGGTGCGGCAGCAACGGCAAGGGCAAGCATTGAGACTGACAATGGCTGGACCATACATGATGGTGGACTGGCCACTGATATTACCTGGGACGGTTTTCCAAGCTCCGACTGGAACAATGCTGATAACTGGAATACAAATACTGTCCCCACATCAAACGAAAACGTAATTGTTCCCGATGTATCAAAAGCTCCTTCTCCCGTAATCGCCACCGATGGTACCGCCTCATGCGCTAATCTTACCATTAATAGTGGCGCAAGCCTTACCATACAAAGCTCCGCTACAGGCACAGGTTCACTTATTGTTGAGGGTACGTCCACGGGAGATGTAATTTTTAAACGCTATGTTGATGAAGCCAGCAAAGCTGCAACATGGCATTATGTTTCCGCACCTATTGCCGGCCAGGCCATTAACAACAGCTTTATGACCAACAACTCCATCTATTCGCCGGACGGCGGCACCAACTATAACTTTTACCGCTGGGACGAAGACACAGATTACTGGATTGCATACGGCTCCACCGGAGACCCGGAAGCTTTTGGAGATTCCGATTTTGCAGATGCCAGAGGATATGCCATCACCAGAAGTGCTGCCGGGGAAATCTCTTTTACAGGAACTGTAAGAACTAATGATGTAAGCTATGCCGCAACTTATACTGCCGGAAAAGCAGAAGGGTATAACCTGGTAGGCAATCCGTTTACAAGTGCCATTGGTATTACCAACGCTGCAACGAGCAATCAAAATTTTATCAGTAAAAACACGGCGCTGCTCAACGACAATTATGAAGCAGTTTTCCTTTGGGATGAGCAAGCGGGCTATGATAGAAGTCAGAATGATTACAAAGTTATTTCGAATGCAGCAATTGCAGGTTACACACAAATCTCGCAGGACTACATACAGCCGGGGCAGGCGTTTATGGTTAGGGTAGTTCCGGAGGGCGGAAACCTCGCTTTCAACAAAAACATGCAGGCCCATGCCACTGTTGATTACTTTAAAGACAGCAAAGAAACCTGGCCATCAGTCGAACTCATTGCTAAAAATGCTGAGCTGTTCAACGCCACAGCCATCGGTTTTAACGAATACATGAGCCCGGGCATCGACCCATCCTATGATGTGGGCAAAATGAAAGGTAATCCTGACATTGCATTGTACACCAGGCTGGTCGAGGATAATGGCGTTGATTTTGCCATCCAGGCATTGCCCTTTGAAGGAATAGAAGAATTTGAAATTCCGGTTGGTATCGATGTTTTAGAATCCGGGGTATTGGAATTTTCCATTAACCACGATAAACTCGAAAACTACGATATCCTCCTCGAAGACCGCCAGGAAGGTATTTTTACAAACCTAAGAAGGGAAAGCTATTTTGCCCAAATCAGCGAAAGCGGAACAGGACGGTTTTACCTTCATTTTAAAGATGCTACAGCAATTGGCGAAATCATACCCCAATCTAATGTCAGCTTCAGGTACGCTCAAGGAAGGATCACTCTTAACAATCCTGATCATGAAGTCGGTCGCGTGCTGTTAACAAATATTACCGGACAGACAGTAAAAACTATTGAACTAAATGCCGACAAAGTACAGGGATTTGAGCTGCGGCAGCAAACAGGTATTTATATACTGAGCATCCAAACCAACAAAGGAGTTTTAAGCAAAAAAATATTTATCAACTAAAACGATTTGTAATTTCTTTGTGCCTCTGTGCCTCCGTGGTTAAAAAACACCAACCACAAAGGCACTGAGACACGGAGGATTCATGACAATTAAAGTTTTTGTGAGTTACAATCCCCTGAAAAAGTGGCCTCAAAGTGTGATGACAAATAGGAATAGATTTCTCCCTGCAACACTCGCTTCGCTCCGTGTTTTGGTCGAAATGACATAAGCGAAGACGAATAGAGAGGGGAGGGGAATTGCGAACGCGCAGCGTTCGCAATTCCCCTCCCCATACCATACTAAAACCATTTGTCACCTCGAAGGAGCTTGCGACTGAGAGGCCTATTCATGAGCTTGCATTTCGGTACTTTACAAAAACTTGTCATCAGTAGTAGGAACAAACATTCACAATTTAAACATTAATCCAATGAGGAATAACAACCAATCATTCGCTTCAACAATAAAACTATGCATATTGCTTGTAATGCTATTTATAGGCAGCAACTCAATCCTAGCCGATAGTCCACCTCCACCTCCTGCCCATAGCGAAACCGGCAATCAGGTTCCTGGCGGTGGTGCGCCAATTGGAGGAGGTTTACTGATCCTTGCCGCGTTGGGTGCAGGCTATGGCGCGAAAAAGGTGTATGATTTTAAGAAGAGGAATTTGGCGGAATA
>CAZBDF010000490.1:0-3723 GCA_964490385.1 uncultured Lentimicrobiaceae bacterium
TTCCCGTTAAACTTCGAATTTGCTGCTGTCAGCGTATAAAAATAAACACCATGTTTTATGTTTCCAAAATTGAGGGTGAGCTGGTGGGGGCCATTTGACAACTGGTCGAAATTAAATTGTTCAATCAATTGTCCTGATACATTATAAACGTCAATTTTTACATCGCTCTTCCTTAACAGGTTGATGTTAAAATGTGTGGTTTCACTAAATGGATTAGGGAAATTTTCGGCCAACGATACCAGGGGCTCCTTATTTACCTCATCAATAGCCGTAACAGTGTATGATCTTTCAAAATCGGGAATATACCAAAACTGAACCGGGGCAGCTATATCACCACCCTCCAACTGCTCGTAAGCAAACGGGATTGTACACTCGTAGGTTCCATTGTCCGATACATCGGCAAATACATAATGTGACATGCATCCCCAGAAGGATTGCCACATCGCTTCCGACCATTCAGTAACATTTATAACATCTTCACCATGCATCGTCATTTCAGGGATGTATTCGCGGAAGAAAATATCGGGCTGGTTATTGTCAATTGCTCCTTCAATTCTGGTATCGAGGAACGAAAAGAACACAATGGCACCATCTTCGGTGGTTGATACCTGAGCCCTGTTATACATTTTCATTGTACTACCCGAAGATCCTGTAAATTCATAATCCATGGTTTTTGGGTAATCTATAACAAAAGATTCCCATGTTTCGCCCTGATCTGTACTGTAAATGTGGAACAAAGCAAAAACGCCTTCATAATTCCACCATTCCAGAACTTCAAGATCGCAGATGGCAACTACACCCATGATGTGTGGATTTCCCCAGGCGTCAACTGCCATGTCCATATGATAACCCATGAAGTAAGGAATATCTTCACGATCCGGAACTGGTTCAGGATCAAAAAAATCAACAAGGGCTTCGTCTGAAATAAAATTCACAACCTCCTGGAGGCCGTCTTCACCACCAAGTTGTACTTCAATAGGTTCATCGGACCACGTTTCCCCACCGTCAGTGGTTTTGAAAAGAAAGGGATGGTACCATGTTGATTCCAGAAAATCCTCACCGTTTGTAAGTGCGCATATCCATCCTGTCATGCCATCGGGGGCAAAAGCAACTTTCACATCATTTATGCCGGCATCTTCGTTAATCTCCAACGGCATATGTTCAAAGGTATAATCGAAATCTTCCACTACATCATTCCAAAGGCCGTGGCCAACGATAAGATTTCCTGTAAAAGTATATTCACCTGAAATACCATCATTTTCTTCATCTACTACCCATGCTTCACCCAGTTGGGTAATGGTATATCCCGAAGGAAGGTATTGGAAATAATCATCTTGCGAAGGCAAATTATTTTGCGTGGGCAAGGCACCTTCTCCCAGCTTTTCGGACCCCCAGGCATAACCACCCCAGCTACCACCAGTACCCGCGGGGTTAGACGCGTCGAGCGTAGGAGCAAAGTATGAAAAATATGCTTCATCGGGATTTGTGTTGCCCGCCGGATTGTACAACAAACCCTGGGGATAACGTGCATTATAAGAATCCGGTAAATTGGGATCGTAAACCTGGTTGTTTACCGACCATGTTTGACCTCCATCAGTTGATAAATCATAGGCAAGATAACCCGATCCGGGAGGGTCGGCCATGCGGTGCACAAAAGAAATTGAATTGATGTCGTTGTTTGCCCAAAGATAGGTTGTGCGCATGTACGAAAACCCCCATGCATTTGCCGATTGGCCAATAGCGATGGTTTGAACAGCATCGGCACTTTTGAATGCTGAAGGTGGCCTTGTTGGTAGCTTTGTTTTTAACTGGCCCGGAGTGGCCATACTTTGTTTGTCAGTTTGTTCAAGCACGAACTTTCCTGGGGAGCTGAAATTCTTTTTGTTAAAGTTTTGTGCCGATAATCCCAGTGTACTTAATAAAAATAATGCAAGTATCAGTTTTTTCATTTTGATAAGATTTTGTTAATTATACAATATGACAGTTTTTCGTCACAAAGGTACTATCACCCTATTCGAATTTAAAATTGATTCGACGGAATAAAAAAGTTTTTACCTTTGATACCAATTTATTTCATCAATTCAACAATGGTTTCTATGTTAGATAAGTTTGATAATAAAATTCTGAGTTTATTAAAAGTAAATTCACGTGCATCGTTTGCCGAAATCGGACGGGAAATAGGTCTTTCCGCATCCTCGGTCCGCGAACGCATCCAGCGATTAACCGATTCAGGTGTGATTCACAAATTTACAATTGAATTGAACCAGGAACAACTTGGATTTGAATTGGAAGCATTTATCTTAATCAAATTATTCAGCGGTAAGCTGAAAAAGTTTATTTCGATAGTTAACCAATTTGATGAGGTTCAAAAAAGCTACCGGGTTACCGGTAATGAAAATGTACTCATGAAAGTAGCTTTAAAGGACCAAAAGCACCTCCAGGGTTTTCTTGATAAAATAATGGTTTTTGGCGACACAACTACTTTAATGGTGCTCTCCGAAATTGTTGATTAGGACTATTGACCTGAGTTCGATATAATGGCAAATTATTGAATTGGGTGATAAAACGGAGGACTCGAATCAGGTTTTTGAAATTTTTGTAAAACGACAAGGAAATACAAGAATTTCAAAAACCTTAAGCCTTGAGCATCAATCAAATCCCCGCCCTAAAGGACGGGGCTATTGAAAAAAAACGCAATAGCCTTTTACTTTATGTCAAACTCACGGAATTAGGATTACAATGTTTCCATTGCTGTTTTCAAACACGCATCTTTATCTATTTTAAAACCTTGTTTAATCAAAGAAGTTTCGATGGCTTTCAAGGTGGTAATCACTTCGTTTTTGCCAGTCATACCCATATGTCCAACCCTGAAATATTGTGTTTTTATTTCTGGCAAAAGCCCACCTGCAACAATAACACCTTCGGCCCCGATACCTGAGATTATCGCTGCACCAGAAATGTTTTCAGGGAAATAAGGTGCTGACAGCGTATTGGCCGCAACATCACTGTTAACAGGAATAATATCAAGCCCCAGGCTTTTCAATCCTTCGCGAAAAGCATGTCCTACTTTGCGGTGGCGATCAATGCGTTGCTCCATTCCTTCATTCAGGATAAGCTCTAAACTTTTTTCCAGGGCCAGGATAAGGTTTACTGCCGGTGTCCCAAAATAGGAAGGCTTGCGCTGGATGTAGGCTTCCATAATGGGCAACCAGTTTCCCCAATCAGCATAATAATTCCCAACTGGTGTAAGGCGATTTTTCCATATCGACATTGCCTTTTGTGAGACTACCATCAATGCCAGCCCCGGTGGCACACCAACTGCTTTTTGTGAAGCGGTAAGTACTACATCAATGCCCCAGGCCTCCTGTTGAATTTCCTCACCTGCCACCGAACAAACGCCATCAAGTACAGTAAGCACGTCGTACTTCGTGCCCAGTTCACCAAAGGGTTTCGGGTCGTTCAACACTGCCGTTGAAGTATCAACATGCGTAAAAGTCATCAGTTTATATTTCCTCTTCTTCAATTCTTCCTCAACCTCGTGGATGGGTACAATGTCACCGACTGGAGCCGTGAGCAGGGTCACATTGGCACCATATCGTTTTAACAAATCAGCATAGCGTTGCCCAAAATATCCTGTCGAAATTACCAGGGCATTGTCGCCCGGTTCAATCAGGTTCGACCCGGCAATGTCCATGGCCAGGGTGCCGGTACCTGCAACAACAA
>CAZBDF010000491.1:0-3715 GCA_964490385.1 uncultured Lentimicrobiaceae bacterium
GCAATTAATGGAAACCAATTCAGCCGGGGAAGTCAGGGCCGTAATCGACGCTTTCAGTTGAAAACTATTACCTTTAAAATTTTTTTCAAGTCTGTAATTTAGATTATCATTGAAGTAAATATTTTCACACAAAATGAATGAATTTCCAAAAGTTATTTTAAAATCCGGCCGCGACAGGTCGATAAAACGTTTCCATTTATGGATTTTTTCAGGAGCAATAAAACGCATCGAAGGCAAACCTGCTGATGGTGATGTTGTGGAGGTGTTCTCGACCCAGGGCGAATATTTGGCTACCGGGCATTACCAAAATGGTTCAATAATGGTCAGGATTTTCTCATTTATACAGATACCAATTGACGAGGCCTTCTGGACCGACAAGATAAAAAGTGCCATAAATTACCGGAGGATATTAGGTTTTTTCGATAATTCTGAAACCAATGTGTTTAGGCTTATTCATGGCGAAGGCGACAATATGCCCGGTTTAATTGTTGATTATTATAACGGTGTGGTTGTTTTGCAGGCCCATTCGGTGGGGATGTACCGCACCAGGTTTCTCTTTTCGAAAATTTTAATGGCTTTGTTGGGTGAAACAGTACAAACCATATATGATAAAAGTGAATCGACACTAAATACAGCCGGGGAAGAAAACGCTGAGAAGTTCCTTGGCGGCAATGTTGATTTAGAAAATGCTGTAGTTTTAGAACATGGAAACCATTTCGAAATTGATTTTCGCAAGGGGCAGAAAACAGGATTTTTTATCGACCAGCGCGAAAACCGCAATTTGTTGAAGAAGTATTGTAATGGAAAACAGGTGGCCAATGTGTTTTCCTACTCCGGTGGCTTTTCGGTATATGCCGAAAGGGGAGGTGCTACCTTGATAGATAGTATTGATGCTTCGGATAAAGCAATTGAATTGGCCAAAAAAAACATGGAATTGAATTTTGGTGCAAAGGAAATGCATCGCTATTTTGCTAATGATGCTTTTGAGTATTTCAGGGATTTGGATCAAAAATTTGATGTGATTATTCTCGACCCTCCTGCATTTGCAAAACACCGGCAGGCACTCAATAATGCACTTAAAGCATACCGGAGGATAAATGAGATTGCTATGGACAATATGAGTCCGAGTAGTATCTTATTTACTTTTTCTTGTTCGCAGGTAGTGTCTCGTGAGGATTTCAGGACAGCGGTATTTTCGGCTGCTGCCAACACCGGCAGAAATATCAGGATCATGCATCAACTCACCCAGCCAGCTGACCATCCAATAAATATTTACCATCCCGAAGGAGAATACCTTAAAGGGCTTGTGCTTTTTGTTGAATAGAAAGGTGATCATCGTTATAAGTTAATCGTTTGCTTTTTGTATCTATTTAGATGCTAAAGAATTGAAGTAAATCATTTATGTAAATAGGTTCAATTATGTCATTTAGCTTCGCTGTCATTAATTGTTATTTGCGCTTCGCGCGTCATTTATTTAAAAAAATGACTATAAATGGCCATCAATGACAATAAATGACTTCCACTTGGAAAAAGATTTTAGTTTTAACAAATCTCTTAACCAACTAAACAGTTACAACTTTTTCACGATTAACTTTTCTCTATTTCCCTTTTTTTAAATATTGCTCAATTACTTTAATGTCGGCTGCAGCCCACTTTAGTTGGTTCCATAAACTGGGTTTAATCCATCTAAACTCCAAATGGTCTTTTAAGGCAATTGTTCCGGAAGTGATTTTGCAAATATATGGAACTAAACAAATGGATTTTTCTGGGTAGTTAAACACAACCTCCATAAGTTTGCCCAGTATTGAAATGTCCAAATTCAGCTCTTCTTTAATTTCCCTAATAATACAATTTTCATCTGTTTCGCCGGTTTCAACCTTACCTCCGGGAAACTCCCAATGCCCTGAAAGGTGCATGTATTGCCCACGTTTTGCGGCCAGGATCTTTCCTTGTTTCTCAATTATCGCACAGCAAACTCTAATCATATGTTATTTCTTTTGCTTCTGTCTTTAAATTGAAAAATTCTACTTCGGACATGGAAAATCCAAAATCCAAAATTCAAAGCTCAAATAAGTTCCAATTTCAAAATCTCAATGTTCAAAACCGTTTCAGACTTTTGAAATTTGATTTTTGAAATTTATTTGTCATTTGAAATTTGTGTTTTGGTGCTTTGTTTTCAGAAATCGGTGACTTTATGGACAAGCACTAATTAATGTAACCCCTCATTCTTCAAACACCCAAAACAACGCCTCGTATCCCCTGAATTTTCCATCAGGGCCATAATTTTCAACCACAGGAGCAATTGCGATTACCTTTTTATCGATCAAAAAATGCCTGTCGTCAAAATACCATTCCTCCATAAATCTTATTCTGGTGATGTCGCGGTAATCAATTTCGCTTCGAACAATTGTATCAAAGCTGTTGTATGGTGGTTCGGGATGTTGGAAAGTCATGCTTGCTGTTTCAATTCCAATGTTGGCTGCTTCCTCCGAGTTCATTGCTGTGCCATTTTCATCGCGTACAATTACATCTCCTGATTTGGCTCCATCCATTAAACGCTTAACTAATTTATCTCTTGCCGGACCTGGCAAGTTGTTTTTCCACCAGTCAGAATTTGCATCTGTATTTTTAATTTGTACGTCGTAAATTATTTTTTCGGTAATCCGATCATCGGCATCCGGCCCACATCCAAATCCAAACAGCACAACTATGGCAATGAGTAAAATTGTTTTTGATTTCATGATTTTTTGTTTTCAAAAATAAGCTTTTACTATCAAAACTTACTTTTTTACCTTTGCTAAAATTTGATGTCCATGAAATTTAAGAAACCCACACTACTCATCGATAAGGAAAAATGTTTGCACAACATCCAAAAAATGAAGGCCAAAGCTGATAAAAGTGGCGTTCGCTTTAGGCCGCACTTTAAAACGCATCAATCTGCTGAAGTGGGCGAGTGGATAAGGGATGAAGGAGTTGCTGCCATTACTGTTTCATCAATTAGTATGGCTGTTTATTTTGCGCAAAATGGCTGGGACGACATTACAGTTGCTTTTCCTGTAAACGTTGCTGAGATTGACGAGATCAATGAACTCGCGATGCAAATCAGTTTAAACTTGTTGGTTGAAAATATTGAAGCAGTCAATTATTTAGCTTCCAGCCTTAAGTCTGAAGTCGGCATTTACATTAAAATTGATGCAGGCTATCACCGCACCGGGATGCTGGTGAGCGATCATCAAGGTATCCTTAATTTGCTTAATTCTGTCTGTAAACATGAATTGTTACATTTTAAAGGTTTGTTGGTTCACAACGGGCATACCTACAAAGCCGAATCGCATAAAGAGGTGATTGCTATACATGAGCAAAGCATGGAAGCGTTGATGCGGCTAAAGGCTTTTTTAATTGGAAATAATATTGACCTTGAGATTTCCATTGGTGATACCCCTTCGATGAGCCTTGTGGAAAATTTTGATGGGATTGACGAAATAAGGCCCGGAAATTTTGTGTTGTACGATTTAATGCAGGCAGCATTGGGTTCATGCAAAACTGAGGATATAGCTGTGGCCTTGGCATGTCCGATTGTGGCAAAACACGCCCAACGTATGGAGATTGTAATTTACGGGGGGGCAATTCATTTGTCGAAGGACTTTATCCTGGATGATGAAGGAAAGCCAATTTATGGAAGAGTGGTTCAACTGCAAAATAAATCCTGGTCAAA
>CAZBDF010000492.1:0-3713 GCA_964490385.1 uncultured Lentimicrobiaceae bacterium
ATTTGAGGATTTGGATTTTGAGCAACAACGCAGAAGTTGGACTTTATAGACGAACTCTAAATATTGCTGAACAAATAAACAGAACGAATTGAATAATTACTCATCCAAACTTGTTGAAGGAGCTGTAAACGAGCTGGCCAAACTTCCGGGCATTGGGCGGAAGACCGCACTAAGACTGGCCCTACATCTACTGAAGGAAGAAAAGATTGAAGCAGAGATGCTGGGCGAATCCATTATTAAAATGCGCACTGATGTAATTTTTTGCAAAGTGTGTCAGAACATCTCTGACGATGAGATTTGCTTTATTTGCAACAGCCCCAAAAGAGACCGCTCGGTGATTTGTGTTGTCGAAGACATCCGTGATGTAATGGCCATCGAAAACACCTCACAATACAAAGGATTGTACCATGTGCTGGGGGGGATCATTTCGCCTATGGATGGCATTGGCCCCGGCGATCTTACCATCAATAAACTTATCGATCGCCTGCGTGAAAGTGAAGTGTATGAAGTTATCCTGGCGCTATCTGCCACCATCGAAGGCGACACTACCAGCTTTTACATTTTTAAACAAATGAAGGGCCTTGAAATAAAAGTTTCGACTATTGCCCGGGGAGTTTCGGTGGGAGATGAATTGGAATATGCCGATGAAGTTACCCTTGGCCGCTCCATCATCAACAGGCTGCCGTATGAGAATTCATTTATTAAGTAAAATCGTAATTGTATAGGTGATTGATAGATTTGTTAAAATTAAATCTTTTTTCAATTAAATGTCATCGATGGTCATTAGTGGTCATTAGTGGTCATTGATAGTCATTAATGCAAAAAAATGTCGCGCGAAGCGCAAATAACAATTAATGACAGCGAAGCTAAATGACACAACTGAAATTGCTTACACGATAGATTTGTCTCATTTCAGCACCAGCTAAATAAATACATAAAATCTACCAATTAAAACCCCTATTCTTTTTCCTCGCTGGGATAGGGCACATCATCTTCTTCCCAAAACAAATCCAATTGATTGGCAGTGGTATAATCGGGTGGCGGATCTTCGGGCTTCAGGCTTAGAAAATGCTGGATCGATCGTTTAATAAGTTTTATAGTTGTGGTATGCCGCACAGTACAATAAGCATCCAGGGATTTTTTTTGCCTTGCGGAGAGTTTAAAACTTACCGTTTTGTATTTGATGGGCTTTCTTTTCTTTTTTCGTCGAGCAGCCATTTGGAGTGGTTTTGTGAATAAGGGATAAAAATAGTTGATTCTACTATACTTCTATTCTTTTTATTAAAAAAAGTTATTCACAGAAACTTTTTTTAAACTACAATCCCAATGCTGGGTGAGCCAGGACCACACAGGTTTTTGATTTCTATTCAAAACACAAATTTCAAAACTTGCGACATGAAGTAAGCCCGTATGAGTCCGTATGGAAGTCTGACGCGGTTTTGAACATTCCGAGAGTGCTAAAGCTACTCTGCGGAGGCGCTGAGATTTTAATATTGTGATTTATTTTGATTTTAGAAATTTGAGCTTCAATCACGAAAGATATCGACTTTATAGACAAATACTAAATAGTGCCCGTCCATAAAGTAACTTCCCTGCAATATCCGTTGCCCCGACTTTCAAGTCGGGGACAAGATTGAAGGGATTAATAACCCCCGCCTTTTCATTCTTGCTGCCTTTGGCAGCAAGAATGAAAAGGCGGGGGTAGGAAATATCAAATCAAGTGTTCCCCGGCATAAATGCCGGGGCAACGCAAAAACACTGACTTTATGGACGGACACTAAATAGTTCCCCAAATCCTTTAGACCATTGCTCTGATATCATCCATAATCTTATGGGCCAGCTCATTTGCTTTTGATTCGGATTCACTTTCCGAATAAATCCTGATGATGGGTTCGGTATTGGATTTGCGCAGGTGGACCCACTCCTTATCAAATTCAATTTTCACCCCATCAATGGTGTTGATAGGCTGACCTGCATATTTCTCAGCCACCTTAACAAGGATTGCATCCACATCCATTTCGGGGGATAATTGGATTTTATTTTTTGAAATAAAATATGCCGGGTATTGTTTTCTGATTTCAGAACATTTTTTTCCGGTCTTTGCCATGAACGTCAGGAACAAAGCTATTCCCACCAGGGCATCACGGCCATAATGCGATTTGGGATAAATGATCCCGCCATTTCCTTCACCACCGATAACAGCATTTTGCGTTTTCATCATTTCCACCACATTCACTTCACCAACAGCTGAGGCAAAATAAGCTCCGCCGGCTGCTTCGGTAACATCACGCAAGGCTCTTGTTGATGACAAATTGGAAACCGTGTTTCCAACTTTGCTTTTCAGGATATAATCGGCAACGGCAACAAGTGTGTATTCCTCGCCAAACATAGTTCCATCTTCGTTTACAATGGCAAGACGGTCAACATCAGGATCGACAACAAAACCTACATCACATTTTGTACGTTTTACATGTGCAGAAATTTCGGTTAAATTTTCGGGCAAGGGTTCCGGGTTGTGCGGGAAATGGCCATCAGGGGTGCAGTACAATTCTTCAACTTCCCTAACTCCCAATGCATTTAATAAAAGTGGCAAAGCAATTCCACCCGTTGAGTTCACGCAATCAAGGGCCACCCGAAAGCCTGCCTTTTTTATTGCTTCTACATCAACCAGTTCCAGATCAAGCACCTGCTGAATATGGATATCGATAAAATCATTGCGATTGGAAAGGCTACCCAATTGTTCAACTTCAGCAAAGTTATAAGTCCCTGCTTCGGCAATCTTCAATATTTCTTCGCCCTCAGCAGCCGAAAGAAATTCGCCCTTCTCATTGAGTAACTTCAGGGCATTCCATTGTTTCGGGTTGTGGCTGGCTGTGAGGATTATTCCGCCGTCAGCTTTTTCAATCGGCACAGCAATTTCAACGGTCGGGGTTGTCGAAAGCCCAACATCCACCACATCGGCACCCATGCCCATCAATGTACCCAGCACAACATTATTTACCATTTCTCCCGAAATTCGCGCATCACGGCCAACAACGATTTTCAACTTTTTGTCGGGATTGCTTTGTTGCAAAAAACTCAAATAGGAAGCTGTGAATTTAACAATATCGAGTGGGCTAAGTCCTTCACCCGGCTTACCGCCAATAGTACCACGAATGCCTGAAATAGATTTAATAAGTGTCATGTGTTGTTATTATTTTTGGCAAAAGTAATTTTCTTTGGAGAAATATCAATTGGTTTCTGATTGCTGGTAGTTGGTATTATCCCATAAACACTTTCCATTTCACACACCTTTCTTCGACTGCTGATTAAAGATAACGGTACTACCAGGAATCTAATGGAAGATGAAAAATTTTGATACTTTAACTAATTTGGTAAATGCTTTATGATCCCTTATCGTATCTATTTCGCTGGTATAGAAATGAAGTGAATCTTTCGTTTAATAAGTTCAATTGCGTCATTTATCCGCCAGCCGGCGGACGTCATTTTATTTGAAAAAAATGACTACGAATGACCATCAATGACAATAAATGACTTTCAATTGGAAAAGGGTTTTCGTTTTAACAAATCTCTCAACCACCTAAACAATTACCCTTTATCAATACTTTAACTTTATGTTAATAGTTTGCTGAAAAATTTAATGGTCAAGGAAAATATTTACTTTTGCCGATGAAACTATATTTGTTTTATGAGAGAAGAATTTGATTCGATGA
>CAZBDF010000493.1:0-3708 GCA_964490385.1 uncultured Lentimicrobiaceae bacterium
GAATGAATTTTAAAATGTTCAATTATCGCATATTAACTTGCAAGCGTAAACTGTCTGACAGTTGCCTGTCACTCTATTATATAGATTTCAAAATTATCAATTATCGCAAATTGATTTTGCAAGCATAAACTGTCTGACAGTCGCCTGGCTCTTTATTGAATGAATTTTAAAATGTTCAATTATCGCATATTAACTTGCAAGCGTAAACTGTCAGACAGTTGACCGGCTTCTTTTCATCAAGAAAGAGTTGATATAACATCATCAATCAAAAATGAAAACGCGAAACTGTCTGACAGTTACATAAAAACAAATTTGGTTTTTGGAAGTAAAGCACGTATGTTTGTAATTTAATAACACGTGTGATATGATTACCAAATTAACATTAACAATTGAGGAGGGAACCATTGTAAAAGCAAAGCAGTATGCAAAGGAAAGGGGTACGAGCCTTTCTGCTTTGGTTGAATCTTATTTCAGATTACTCACAAAGACCGGGGAAACTGAAATTACTGAACAACTGAGCGATAAGGTAAATACACTTTATGGTTCAGTTACTTTACCTGACGATTTCGATTACAAATCTGAACTTGAAAAAGCGATTTATGAAAAACATAATACATAAAGTTCTTGTCGATACAGACATTGTAATTGATTTTCTCACCAAAAGAGAACCTTTTGCCCAAGAGGCGGCTCAACTGTTTAACCTTGCTGACCAAAAAAAGGTTCAACTCTATATTTCGTCACTATGCCTGAATAATATCTACTATCTATTTAGAAAAGTAATCGGTCATAAAAAGACACTACTACTGCTTCAACAATTGGTTGAAATAGTTGAAATATTGGCTTTAGATAAACAAGTTGTAATAAAGGCGCTTAATTCAAATTTTAGCGATTTTGAGGACGCTTTGCAAAACTTCGCCGCAGTTGAATATGGTAATATTGGTATAATCATTACCAGAAACCTGAAAGATTACAAGCAAAGCAAATTGGCCATTATGACGGCAGCAAGTTTTAATGAGCTTGTGTTTAAGGGAATTTGAACAGTGGTCTGGAGTTTCAACCCCCTCCCTCTCTGCCAATCGAAACGAGTGAAGTTTGGTTGGTCAAGGCTTTAAACCCTCCCAGGATTAACCATTAACAATTATCGATTAACATTTTTCTTCGAAGTTATCGAAAACGAAATGGAAATCAATATTAAAAATACACTCAAAAAAGCACTGATCCTTCCAAAGTAATCGCCCCAAAGAACATACACCGTAAGCTCTTCATTTGCCTTGAGTTTCGCTTTTAAAACATCTGGTTGCCAGTATCCAGTCTTTTGGATGATATCACCCCGCTGGTCGATAAACCCGGAAATACCGGTATTTGCTGAGCGGGCAACACAACGACGGGTTTCTACGGCCCGCAGTTTGGCAAAGGTAAAATGCTGACGGTGCCCGGCAGTATTGCCCCACCAGCCATCGTTGGTGATAATGAATAACAGGTTGGCGCCATTCCGCACAAAGCCAGCACAAAAATCACCATAAATCGATTCGTAGCAAATAATGCCCGGAACTTTAAATTTTCCATCCATTGATGTAAAAACTGTTCTTTCGGGCGATAAGCCCAAACTTCCAACTGTACCCCCTAAATCGAAAATGAAATTTTGCAAGGGGGTCATTACCTTTTGAAAGGGTAATTTTTCGGGGCCGGGAACCAACTTCGATTTATGGTAAATTCCAGGTTCTTCATCGGCATTAATAAACAAGGCTGTATTAAAGGCTTCGTAATACCTGTCGATATCATTGAACTTTCGTGCAGTTTGGGTCAAGATCTCGTCCTCTTCAAACATCCTGAAAGTGGATGCCCCGATAACAATATTTATATTCGGATATGCTGAAATAAAAGTATTCAACAGCTTTACACTGCTTGATTTTTCAATTGAAGTAAGCCACAGATCTTCCTGTATCGCCGATTCAGGGCAGACAATAAAATCGGTTTCCGGAGTTAGCAGCGATGTGGCCATACCCAAGTTCCGCTCAACTACATCACTCGGTGGAAGTGAGTATTGCTCAGTCCAGGGATCAACGTTGGGCTGGGTAATGATTACTTCGGCCTCTTGCCCTGATTCTTCATAGTTCCTGTAGATTGCCAATGAAATTATCATTGGTACAGCAATCAAAAGTAAGATAACTGATCCTTGAAAAATTACAGGAAAACTGAATTTCGAAAACTTTTTAAATGACTGGACAAATTTAAATACAAGAATGTTGATCAATAATATCCAGAATGTGCCACCCAGTGTGCCGGTATATTCATACCATTGTACCCATTTGGTGTACATTGCAAATCCGTTTCCCAGGTTCAACCATGGAAATGAGAGGTCCCAATCGAGGTGCACAAACTCAAAAGCCACCCAATAAAAAAGCAACAAATAGATGGCATGTGTGCGGTTCAGAAAAACCCGTTTGCTCAGGTGATACACCGCAAAAGCAATGGTCATAAAAATTGGGTTCAACAGCAAAGCCATTACTCCACCGGCAATGGTTGAATTCCAAATCCAGTAAATGGTGAACAGGTTCCAGGTAAAAAATGCGATGAACGAAAACTTGACGATACTGTATTTATGAAAGAATTCGCGGCGACGGTCAATAAAATCTTCGACAAACAAAAGTGGGACAAAACCAAAAAACAACAGAAAGGGGAAACCGTTCATTGGCCAGCCAAGGCTGAGAATGACCCCGGAGAGTACAGATAACAGATAGAGGTATTTGGTTTTCATGCAGATGTGTCCAAAAATTAGAAGCTAATCTTAAGTTCCAGGGCTACCATCCCCTCGTTCCTCGGGGCTTGTATCCCTTCAAATTACAAATCGTTTGGCGGTTTATGCTCTGCGTTATTGCAATGTGTTGAAACTTGTGAGTTAGATAATTTTTAACAATATGACAATAAAGCAATATAACAATTTAAGCCTTCTCTCCTAGTACAGTAAGTTATTATAAGGATACCTTTTTACATGAATTTCCTTCACCCTGTCGTACACCATTTTCCTCAATTCTTCCCAGTTGCTCTTTTGAAGTGCAGAAATAAAAATCACCTGTTCTTCGCTCTTTCCCATCCATGAGTTCTTCAGCTCATCCAGCGTAATATTTTCTTCGGTGGAAGGCGTCAGGTCATCCTCTTCTTTTTCAATCCAGGTGTAAGCATCAATTTTATTAAAAACAATAATGGTGGGCTTATCGCTGGCAATAATTTCTGTCAGGGTTTCTTTCACCACATTGATTTGTTCCTCGAAATCGGGATGTGAAATATCTACAACATGCAGCAACAAATCAGCTTCGCGTACCTCATCCAAAGTCGATTTGAATGACTCGACCAAGCTATGTGGCAATTTCCTGATAAATCCTACCGTATCCGAAAGCAAAAATGGAAGGTTATCAACCACAACTTTCCTAACGGTTGTATCGAGTGTGGCAAAGAGTTTGTTTTCGGCAAAAACATCCGATTTACTCAATTGGTTCATGATGGTGGATTTGCCCACATTGGTGTAACCCACCAGCGCCACACGAATCATCGCCCCACGGTTTTTGCGTTGGGTGGCCATTTGCTTGTCTATATGGATCAATTTCTTTTTAAGCAAAGCGATTTTATCCCTGATGATCCGGCGGTCGGTTTCGATCTCGGTTTCACCCGGGCCACGCAGACCAATACCACCACGCTGCCGTTCGAGGT
>CAZBDF010000494.1:0-3697 GCA_964490385.1 uncultured Lentimicrobiaceae bacterium
CATCAATAACACTTGAATGAACGTAATATGAAGATCTGTTTGATTTCGATAAGGGATCTCTGTTTTCCTGCTGCCGGATAAGTCGATTTTTAGCGAGGTACTCCAAATCATTTTTGTATTTCAACATTCTGATTACGGGGATTTCGAAATACTTTGCCAGGGCGCTTAAATCAACCTCACCTTGTTCGAGGGTAAAATAAAAGATCAGGGCGAAAATAAGTGCCTGTTCATCCGAACAGTTCAAAAAATCTTTTATTGGCCTTATATTGGGTATAAACGACTCAATTTTCACACAGGTTAATTTCGAGCCTTCAGATTTTTGGGCTATGCTCTCGATGTGATCTGTTAGTTCCATTGAAGTAATAATGTTGGGTTGAATATAAATGAGGCCGCAAAGATATGACTAAATAATATAACCGGCTATTAATATTTATAATATTTTTTTGAAAACACAAATATATTTTCGAAATAGATTAGAAAATTACGTTCTATATTATCGCTTGATACGGAGTTTAATTTCAAAATCTTCTGGAAAGTAAGTGTTTGTGGGGTAAGGGGGTGGGCATCTTATTTATTATCGAAAGGATTTTCTTCCCAACGGGTAAATCCAAATACCTCAATGGTATCATTCCTGTCGTTGACCTTAAACACCACTATATATCCTTTATAGATTAACTCCCGGGTATCACTCCTGTTAAAGAAAATAGACTTTCGGTAGCTATATGGCATCTCAGGAATTTCTTTGATCTTATTGATAATTTCAGTTTTGAAGGTTCTGGCTGCTCCAGGTTTGTCTCGTGCAATATATTCAAGCTGTTTTTTAAGGCAATCCCTGAACCCTTTGGTAATCCTAACTTTCATGGCATCGAATTGTTTCTTCCAATTGATTGTCCAAATCCTCAAGGCTAATGAATTCGCTTTTACCTGTTTCCATTAGATGAAGTTCATTTTCCAGATATTTTTGAATAGAAAGGAATTCACTACTTTCACTAATTACCTGGATCTCATCACTGTTAAACCGTTGGAGAAACCACATTAGGTTCTTAACAATTTTATCGTTTACTCTCAACCTTAATGTTTGCATCATTGTTTGTTTTTCACAAAAATAATCAAAAATCCATCAGCAAATCATTGGTTGTTTATTTTCAAGCAATGCTTCCATTTTATAAAAAACAAACTCAAATCCTTGCATCCCGCGCAATGGCATTCATGGCCATCTCAATTTTTGCAGTTGAAATATCAAAAACCTGTACGTCCATCAAGCCCCATTTTTGGATCGCCTCATCAACCAAGCCTTTTCTTATGATCCATATCTGTGTTTGGTCGGTATTATTCATTAGTAAATCAATGGCTGGGCCCCAACCCTGGCCTCTTATTTCAAGTGGGCCTATTTCATCAATAAAGAGGACATCGATATCTTTGAGGTTTTCTGGGGTCAATATTTGTTTACCAAATTGCTGTCCGGAAGGATCGAACCTGAAAGGGCCGATGGCTTCGCCCTCCTTTTGGTGGATGCTACACAATGGCTGCTGGGTTCCTGTTTTCAAATCAAGAATGCTAAACTCTGAGCGCCGGTTATTTTCAAACTTTCCGGGGGCAACAAAGCCTCCTACGTCAAGGCCTTTCTTTTTTAAGGCTTCGGCCAGGCTTATTGCAAAGGTGGTTTTCCCTTCATGTTTTTCGCCAGTAAGTATAAAGACTTTTGGTTTATTGATGCTTTCGCTGAAAAGTGAGAACAAACTGTTGGCTTGTAACAGAACAGCACTTAGTGTGCTGAAGGGTTTCCTGAAAAACTGCTTTGGTTTTGTAAATTGCCCGATAACCGAAGGAAGTGCCGCAAAGGCCAATCCAACCGAAAGGTAAAGTTGTGAAAAACCCTTTCGGTACAAAACCGATTTCACCACAGGATTTCGCAATTCGACACTGATAGCCGAAAAACCAACCAGGATCAAAATGGCACGGATATTCATTTTTACCCCAACCATCAAACCCTGCATATCAAAGAAATTACCACTCTGAAAGCCGTTGAAAAATATTGTTGCCAGCATGGTTAGCACCACCACTTGTATCCAGAAAAATGGCCGTTTCAAATGCCTGAGAGACCTTTTGTAGTAGAAGATGCAAAAAACAACATAAATTACAATGAAGATGGATCCTAATAAAAAGGAGTAGCTGTTGATCATCACCAGGCAAACGGCAATAATAAAAACATGCAAAAACAAAACCTTTACCGAAAACTTCTGGCCTTCTTCCAGGCCAAATAACTTTTTATCTAAACTCAGACTGACTGACCCAGCTTGCTCGTGAGCTTCAGGAGTTTTTGCTGCCTTCCATCCAATGGTGAAGCCGAAAATTGATGATACCATGCCTAAGATGACATAAATGCCCACTAAAAATAAGAGTGCAGTTTCGGGTTGAAGGTTGGGATATCCTATTTGTTTAACCGCATAACCGTAGAGATTTACCAGCACAGTTACGAAGTCAAAACCATAGTAAATCAGCAAGCTTACAATTTTATGAGCAATGGTGCTTGAAAGTGCCAGGGCGCCTCCTACAAGATACCCCAACATATTTCGCCCAATTGTCCGGGTGGAAACTTCCATTAACAGTGCTTCGGTAAAAATGCCGATCATCGGTCCCATAAGGATGGCACTGGGGGAAATGGATTTCATTAGGGCTGCAATCAAGCCGGCACGCCAGAATAAACCTTTTACCCTCCATACTTGATTGAAAGCCACCATCAGGGCAACACTGTTCATGGCAAGTATTGTTCCTGCAAAAGGGATCCTCAGGTTATGAAAAAAACTCCCCAGGATAATCTCCACCGATGCCCACAGGGCACCCACCACACTGGCCTTGAGCCAGACTTCGCTTACTTTATTTTGAGCTTGCAATATTGTCGTTATAAATTAAGGGGCAATATTACACATTTGTTACTGAAGTCAGGGCTTGACTTTGAATCAATAATAATGCATGATGTTTGCATCTGTGAAGTCAAACCCTGACTTTTCTACTACAAGAAATATTTAATTAACCCTTACTTTGTTACAAGAAATAATTGATTAACCCTTACTCTGTTACAAATATTGTCAATTTTTACCCTTACTCTGTTACAAGAATTCAAATATTATACCTTACTTTGTTACAAAATATCACTACATTTACCCTTACTTTGTTACAAAAATATGTTTAAAAGACTTATAATAAATGACTTGAAGAATTGGTCGGAAAGGCCAAAACTCAAGCCCCTAGTTTTGCGTGGGGCAAGGCAGGTTGGGAAAACCACAATTATTGAAATGTTTTCCAGTGAATTTGACCAGTATGTTTATCTTAACCTGGATAATCCTGAGGAGAAAAACATATTCAGGGACGATGCATCTTTTGATGATATTTTGTCTGCTATTTTCTATTTGAAGGGTCAGGAAAAGCAGGGTGGTAAAACACTAATTTTCATCGATGAAATACAGAACTCGCCGCGTGCAATAAACCTTTTGAGGTATTTTTATGAGGAAGCTCCCGAGCTGCATGTTATTGCAGCAGGGTCGTTGTTAGAGACCTTGATTGACCGACAAATAAGTTTTCCGGTGGGCCGGGTTGAATATTTGCCGGTTTTTCCCGCCTCTTTTCCTGAGTTTTTATCCGCATTGGGGGAGCCTCTTTCATTGGACATTTTAGACCAAATTCCGGTTCCGGAATA
>CAZBDF010000495.1:0-3696 GCA_964490385.1 uncultured Lentimicrobiaceae bacterium
ACCTCCATCAAATATTGGGAAATTTGGTGGCGACACCGACAACTGGATGTGGCCAAGGCATACAGGCGATTTTTCGTTGTTCAGGATTTACGTTAACAAGGACAATGAACCTGCTAAATACGCGGAAGACAATGTGCCTTACAAACCTTTGTATTCCATTCCGATTTCGGTGAAAGGCGTGGAAGAAGATGATTTTACTTTTATTTTCGGATTCCCCGGAAGGACCCAGGAGTACCTCCCGTCAGATGCCATCGAAATGATTACAGAAGTCCAGAACCCGGCAAGGATTGATTTGCGCCGTCAGAAATTAGATATTTATGAAATTTACATGGGCCAGGATCCGGCGGTGAGGATTCAATATTCGGCCAAACATGCCGGCCTTTCAAATGGTTGGAAAAAATGGATTGGCGAAAACAAAGGCATCATGAAGTTAGATGGCATCGAGAAGAAACAGGCCTATGAAAAGGAATTTGCTAAATGGGCAAACGCTTCTCCTGAACAAAAAAAGAAATATGCCGGCTTGCTTGATGAATTCGATGCTACTTATAATGCCCTTAACGATGCACAAATGCAATATGTTTATGTTGTTGAAGCAGGTTTGGGGATAGAGATTGTAAGGGCAGCAAGGCAAACCATGGGCCTGGTGCAGCTTTCGCAAAAGAAAGATGCTACTGAAGAAGAAATTCAGGAAGCAGTTGACGGCGTCATTGCCGGTGGAAAGATTTTTTACAAAAACTATTATTTACCTATTGATAAAAGGGTGTTTGTGAAAATGCTGGAAAGCTACCGTGCTTTCGCTGCTGATGGAAACAGGCCGCCGGTGCTCGATTTGATTGACTCGAAATACAAAGGAGATATTCAAAAATATGCCGATGAAGTGTACGACAAATCGATGTTTGCCAGCGAAGAAAAAGTAATGGCTTTTCTTGAGAAGTACAAGAAATCGAAATACAAAAAGATTTTAAAAGACCCGGCCTACCAACTTGCCACTGAGTTTATTGATTTTTACCGCATGAATGCACAGGCACCATTGACCCAGCTTGGCGCAAAAATCGATAGCATGATGCGGATTTACATGAAAGCTCAAATGGAAATGGAACCTGACAAACGCTTTTATCCGGATGCAAATTCCACGCTCCGCGTTGCTTATGGCAAAGTAAAACCTTACATCCCGCGTGATGCCGTTTATTACGATTACCAAACCACCTTAGAAGGGATAATGGAAAAGGAAGATCCTAACATTTACGATTATGTAGTTGAGGATAAACTGAAAGAACTTTACCAAAACAAAGATTATGGCATTTATGGCAAGGATGGTGAGATGCCGGTTTGTTTTATAGCCACAAACCACACAACAGGAGGCAACTCTGGTAGCCCGGCACTTAATGCAGATGGCGAGTTAATTGGCCTTAACTTCGACCGTTGCTGGGAAGGAACCATGAGCGACCTGATGTTCGACCCCGACCAATGCCGCAACATCATGCTCGATGCCCGCTACTTTTTATTCCTCGTGGATAAATTTGCTGGTGCCGGTCATCTGGTGGATGAGATGGTTATTGTGGAGTAGGGGAACCAATGATAAAATGCGGGAATGTTGAGCGAAGCGAAATCCCGCCTTTGCGGGGCGGGAATGACTGAATGTCTGAATGACTGAATGTCTGAATGACTGAATGATTGAATGATTGAATGACTGGATAGAGAATGTCTAAAAATGCAAAGTTGAATATTTTCGTTATTTTAGTGTAAATTTGTTACATGCAATTATGAATAATCCTCAGCTTGAAATACCATTAAATAATAACCAGCTTGAAATTCTAAAGCTTTTTAGTCGGGAATTGGATGAGGTTGATTTGTTAGAGATTAAAAGGCTTATTGTGAAATATCTTGGTGAAAAAGTGACTCGAATGGCCGCTAAGGTATGGGAGGGAAATAACTGGACGCAAGAGAACATGGAAAAGTTATTGAACTCACACATTAGAACTCTATGCTATCCGCAAAGCCAATAATGCCTTATCAGACCAATAATGTGAAACACAAAACTCCAAACACAAAATGCCGAAAACCAGAAATCTTTGATTTCATAGTTTTTCAAGCATCCTCGAAAAGTAATGAAAATTGAAAATTTTCTACTTTTCGGGACTCCAAACGCTGAACTCTTAAACAATGAAAACAAAAATCACTGAATTATTCAAAATAAAATACCCCATCATACAGGGTGGGATGATATGGTGCTCGGGGTGGAAACTTGCAGCAGCAGTTTCTAACGCCGGCGGGTTGGGGCTCATTGGTGCCGGATCCATGCATCCTGAAGTTTTTGAGGAACATATCACAAAAGTCAAGAAGGCTACCAACAAACCCTGGGGGGTGAACCTGCCTTTGCTTTACCCACAAATGGACGAGATCATCGAAATTGTTCTGCGGGAAAAGGTGAAAATAGTTTTTACATCTGCAGGAAACCCTAAAAAATACACAGCCCTTTTCAAAGAAAATGACATCACTGTAGTCCATGTAATTGCCAATACCAAATTTGCCCTAAAAGCCATGGAAGCCGGTGTGGATGCTATTGTTGCCGAAGGTTTTGAAGCCGGTGGACACAATGGTTTTGAAGAAACCACGACAATGAACCTGGTGCCATTAATTCGCAAAACAATTGACCTTCCATTAATTGCCGCCGGAGGAATTGGTACCGGACGTCAGATGTTGGCCGCATTTGCCCTTGGTGCCGATGGTGTACAAGTAGGGAGTCGTTTTGCAGCTTCCGTTGAATCATCGGCTCATTCTGTTTTCAAACAAAAAATTGTTACTGCAAAAGATGGCGACACCAAACTCACTTTGAAGCAGGTAGTTCCTGTACGTTTGATTAGGAACAAATTCCTTGGTGAAGTTGAAGAGATGGAAAAAAGGGGTGCTTCAATTGAAGAAATCAAAATCCACCTTGGCAGGGGACGCGCCAAACTGGGGATGTTTGAGGGCAACGCCGAAGAAGGAGAAATGGAAATTGGACAGGTTTCAGCTTTGATTGATGAAATTAAACCTGCAGGTGAAATTATAGAAGAGATGATGGCGGAGTTTGAAGCGGCACGAAAATACCTTCAAGGTTTTGTGCCGGGAGTGTAAAACTTAGTTAAAGGATTTCTTGTATTTTTCATATATTTAAACCTTAAAGGTGGAGTGTTAAATCTGTATTTTACTTCTTCGTTCTATTTATTTTATTTTCCTCTTTAACTTTCCTTTCATCAGAATATCATTTTCGTAAAGATAGATTTCTTCCCGCACGTGCGGGACTGCGCTCCATCGAAATGACAAAGCTCATGAATGTAGGGTTGGGAAAGGGAAAGCGGGCGCTCTGCGCCCGCTTTCCCTTTCCCCCAAACCAATAAACTACGACTTTGTCATTTCGACCGACCCGCCTGCCAAAGCGAAGCGGCGGGCAGGGAGGGAGAAATCTCTTTACAAAAACCTTTGAGAAAATTCAAAAACCAGAACGAAAAGGCATTTTTTTTGATAAATCTTAATAGCCAGATAAACTGAAAGATACAATTTTCAGAAAATCAATTTTTAATACCCCACCTTAAAGGTCTGCAACTTCAAACTTCAGACTTCGGTCTTCGGTCTTCGGACATCCAACATCCAACATTTCATTTCCTGTAAGCATTTGAAAGTCATTCATTTTTATGCTATGATAAAAGAAAGCGT
>CAZBDF010000496.1:0-3661 GCA_964490385.1 uncultured Lentimicrobiaceae bacterium
TTTCAAGTGATTGGTTCAATTCAGCAGTTCTTTCATTTACCTGTTGTTCGAGTAAAATGTTTTGATTGGCTAAAAGATTCTTTTTCTCCTCTGTTATCTTTATTACTTTTTGAGCATTTGTTTCCACTGCCTTCCGCGACTCCTTAAACCAAATGGATACATAAACCATCATGCTTAAAGGGTATGTTGCATAAAAAATAATTAAACTAAAAACTAATGGAATTCTGAAATTAAAATAAGTCTGACTAACAAATAATAAAAAATAACTTACAGGTAAAATCAATCCTATTACCAAGGCCCAATTAGCTCCCTTGATATTCTTGCGCCCGGAAACAATATAAAAAGCAGAAATAACAACAGAGCTTGCTACTAAAATAATCTGTACAAATGCAAGATTAAAGTATGTGGAAATACCTGTTGCAAGCAACAGGATTGCTGCAAAAATCCAAAGAACTTTTGGAATTCTTTTATTTAAAATCATTGCCACCGTAAAGGGTGTAATGGCGAAAAATAATAATATAAATAGAGAAGCACTATAATAAAAAAAGACGTTATGATTATAAGATAAACTAATATAATATTGCATTGATAGTGCAACGAGTAAGAAGGACAGAAAAGACACCGTTAAAGCAATCATTAGCAGGTGTTTTTCTTTTCTGTTTTGAAAATAGATCAACCAAAAGAGTAAAACCAAAGTCGATAATAGGGTAGTAATTCCAGTACTAAACCTATTCCGATTTATTTGTGAGTCTGTTTTTTGATAAAAATAGTATGGGGTGGTAATCGTAAAAAATGAGGCTAAAGTAAGCTGCGATCGCAAGGGCTTGTGATAAAAATAGGGGTCTATTTTATCTACAAAATGTATGGCTATCAAATATTCTTTATCGCTAAGCAATTCAAGAAATATTGGAAGTTTATCCGTGGAATTATAAGCTTTAAAAGGCTGGTTATTTATTCCGGTATTGCCAAATGAATGAAATAATTTACCATTAATATAAACATCAGAAGCAGCCCAAACTTCTGAAATTAAACCCATCCCCGTAAGCGAGTCTTCCAGACTACTATCTAATTTTATTTTTAATCTGAACCAAGCTTCTAAGCGGCCATTTTCATCGGCCATATCGGCTTTTAAATCAACAGGCCTAAGGGTATCCCAATCGGCTGTGTTTAGGTTTGGATCTGCCCAGGATAAATCATTGCCTTTTTTAAAAACCCACTGCCCCTCTTCAGCAAGTTGTAAGCTGTTATTTTTATCAAACATTTTTGCAGAAAGCACCAGGGTGCTATCCTGCCCATAAGAGTGTACAAAAAATAATAGTAGTAGTATAGTTGTTAATGACTTCATATTTTCTGTTTTTGATCTAAAAGGGGCAATATTATTTTAAATTCAGTTCCCTCACCCTCTTTTGTCTCCACTTTCAACTCCCCACCATGTCCTTTTGTAACAATATCGTAACTCATGCTTAGACCCAAACCGGTTCCTTCACCGGTTGGTTTTGTAGTGAAAAAGGGCTGGAAGATTTTTTCTTTTATTTTGTCGGGGATGCCGTTGCCGTTGTCTTTCACACGTATTTCGATTTTACCATCCAGATTTTTGGTGCTGATAGTAACGGTAGGTTTGTATTTGGCGGTGGCGGGTAGAGACAAGGCATGCCTTGTCTCTGCTACGCCCACGCCCAACCCATTATTACCCCCGTCAACGCGGTTTTTTTCAGCCACTGCATAAAAAGCGTTATTGATTAAATTCAACAAAACCCTTCCGATATCTTGTGGCACAACATTGATTTTTGGTAAATTCTCATCAAAGTCCGTTTTAAAATCTGCATTAAAAGTCTTGTCCTTTGCCCTAATCCCATGATAAGCAAGCCTGATGTATTCATCAACAATGGCATTTATATTCGTGGGCTCTTTCTTTCCATCACCGGCCCTCGAATGTTCCAACATTCCTTTAACAATGCCACTTGCACGTTTGCCGTGGTGGTTGATTTTTTCGAGGTTCTGCTTTAAATTTCCTGCTATGGAAGTAACCTCCTCTGTATTTCCCGTTTCTATTTCTTCGTTCATTTCCTCAACCAGGTCAACACTCACGTCGGCAAAATTGTTTACGAAGTTGAGCGGATTTTGTATTTCATGTGCAATTCCGGCTGTGAGCTCACCCAGGGATGCCATTTTTTCGGCATGGATAAGTTGGGTTTGTGTTGATTTTAAATTTGATAGCGTTGATTGCAATATGGAATTTGCTTTTTGCTTCTGACGGCTATTTCGGTATAGTATTATTGCAATCAGAAGAAATACACCCAAACCTATGATCAATGCATAAATCCGTATTCTATTCTGAGTTTGAGTTTTTTCCTGTTCCAATTCTTGTAAGCGGCGTTGTTCATCAAAAGTCAAATTTTGAAATTCCGTCAGGCTACGGATTTTCTTCCTACTAATACTGTCTCTGGCGTAATAAGCCAGTTGTAAATATTTCGAGGTACTGTCGGTTTGCCCCCGAAGTTGCCAGGCACGAAACAAAAGTTCATACGCAATGCTGAGATTGATGTCTTTGATGGGATTGCCTTGCAAGGCAGTAAATGATTTCAAAAAAACATTGGCATACAAAAGGCTTGAATCGGGATTTTCCTGTGCAAGATAGTACTGGGTCAATCCCATATAGCCAATAGCTAAACCGCTCGTTTTATTTTGTTGCCTTGCTACCTTTATTCCTTTTTGGTAATAAAACCTGGCTGAATCATTTTCTCCTTGCCTGAGGTAAATATCCCCAACATATTTCAGCATCGTGCTTCGATAGGTCAGGTGGTTTTTTGCTATTGCTTTTCGCTCATAGTAAAGGGCCGAATCGAGTTGATTTAAATTAAGGTAAACCGCTCCAATGTTCATCAGCGCCGAATTGTGTGATGTAGGCAATGCCTTATCAAGATATGGTAAGCACAATCGGAATTGATGTATAGCTTCCATGTAGTTGCCCGTGGACCAGAACACGTGGCCGAGGTCGTGAATAAGCCCTGCCAGCACCTCCATGCGGAACCGAAAAGGATTGGCATCGGGAGGTTTCAACCATGTTTGTTTTTCGCCGCGAGGATTTTCCGCATATTTCAACCCTTCTAAATAGCATTTAAGCGCTTCCCCGTAACGATCTTCTTTATTCAGGTAATATCCCTTTGTTCCCAAACATTTAGCTACATCCAGCATATTGTTATGCTCGCGGGCGATGGCTAAGGCCACCTCATTATATTCAAATGTCTTTCTCCGGTCTCTGTCAAAATAGTAATTGGCTAGTTCTATGTTTATACTGAACCGCACGGAATCATTAGGTGCATCTGCCAATACGATTTTAAGGCTATCTGGATAACCGGATTGCGCGTGGATTTGCTGTAAGAACAAGATTAATATTATGGTTAAAACAGTCCTCATTTATTAATTTTTAATGGAATTATAATCAAAAAAGATGTCCCTTCTCCTTGCCTGGTTTCTACCTCCAATTTCCCATTATGCCCTTTTGTAATGATATCGTAACTCATACTCAAACCGAGTCCGGTTCCTTCACCGGTTGGTTTGGTTGTGAAAAAGGGCTGGAATATTTTTTCTTTGATGTCCGCAGGAATACCATTGCCGTTGTCCTTAACCGATATTTCTATGCTATCGCCGAGGTTTTTGG
>CAZBDF010000497.1:0-3635 GCA_964490385.1 uncultured Lentimicrobiaceae bacterium
TCGGACGGTTCCATTGAGGGATAGTTGGTCGAAAAAAGGAGGTAAATAAATTTGATGATTTTGTGATTTGAGAATTTGAAAATGGTGGCACTAATTACGAACTGGGCCCGAGAAACTCTTCAAGCATCGGGACAAAACAGTTTGATATATCCCTTAACTTGAAAAAGTTATGACTTTATATTTTTTGGAGGGTACTCTTTAGCCAGGATTTCAGTTTCCTCTTTAGTGAGGCCTGTTGATTGCATTATAATTTCAAATGAAACATTGTTCTCTAATAAACTTTTTGCTTTTTCTATTGTATATCCTTTAGCTCTTCCATCCTCGAAAGCTGTTACAAGCGAATTGTGCAAATCTCTCACTCTTTTCAACTCGGCCTGGTAAAGTTCTGGCTCATCTTCTTTAAATCCCGAATCATCCATGAAATCGAATATTTGTTTATTCTTGCCCCCTTCTTCCCAAGCTGTATCCACCGAATTTTTTATATCGCGATAGGCATTCAAACTTTCCTGATACATCTTAAATTCCTCCTTATTTAGTTTTGATATCTCTGCAATTTCAAAAAGTTTTAAGAAAATATTTACTTTTAACTTTATTGGTATCCTGTCAAGCTTGTTCAGGTTTTTTAATACGGAAAGCCATTTGTCATACTTGCTTTTGAGTTCATTTTCGGTTTTGTTGAACTTGGGCATCTCAAAATAAACAAAAGTCAGTTTATCGTAAAACACTTTATGTGTTTCAATATCCAATAGCTTTACATCGTACCGGTACTTTTCGGGTTGGCTCTTGTCTTCGTCAAACACAAAATCCAGTATTGCAATCAGGTAAACATTTCGCAGTTCAAAATCCCATTCCTTGCCCATTATGGCTTGCTCCTGAATAGGAAAGGTAGAATAATAAATAGTTCTGTCCTTAAAGTATTTTTGCTTTGTTTTCTGTAGCTCAACAATAAATTTTTCACCTCGTTCATTGGTACAGTACAAATCAAAAACAGCTTTTCGGTCCCCCTGCGAAATTGGTAATCTCTCGTTGGGCAAATAGGAGATGTCCGTGATTTCTCCTTCAACATCCCTAAGAATTTCATTTAGAAAATCCAACAACAAGTCTTTGTTGGGTTCTTCGCCAAAAAGTCTTTTAAAACCGTAATCGGTAAAAGGATTTATGTATTTCCTTTGAAGACGTTCATTTTTAATTTCTTTACCTACAAAGATATAACTTTATTCTGAATAACTTTTCAAACACTCAGGACAAAGGCAACTGTCATACTTCTCGTTAATCTCGTTGAGTTTATCTGGTGGGATAAAAACCTCGTAACACCAGCATTTTCCCGATGGGCTGCAACTGAATTCTTTCCCACACTTTGGACAGGTTGAAAGTTCGGTAATTTTATCAGAATTAATTGGTTTAATCATCACCTTCGGTTGAAAGGGTTACACTTACACTACCTAACTTACCCCCAAGTGGAGGGTTCATTTTAGCTACTTTTACTTCTGCAAATTCAATTTCGGGATAACTTTTCATTACACCATTCAAAATCCTGCGCCCCACATGTTCGAGCAGTTTCGATTTTATCGCCATCTGTTCTTTAACCAAAAGATAGACCTCCTGGTAATTGATGGTTTTTGATAAAACATCACTTTCTTCGGCCTCTTGCGTGGCAGCTTCAAGATATAAATCAACCTCAAAACGGGTGCCTATAATTTGTTCCTCGCTAAAGCATCCATGATACGCGAAGAATTCCATTCCCTCCAATGCAATTAATGCCATATTTTTTTTCTAATTATTAAGATGTGTTTTATTTATCAAATTCTTAATACCCCATCCCCAACCCTTTCCGCCAACTGGCGGAGAAGGGAGACCAGCCGCACAAGCGACTGCAGCAGCCAGTGTGATGGCATTCTCCCCCTCAAGGGGGAGTTAGAGGGGGTCTGTACAGTGGCTATTTAATTGGAATTGATAGTAAGCAATTGAATAATTTCGTGCTATCTTTTGATACTATCAATCCCTGCATTTATCCTTTTTACCACCTCATCCTTACCAAGTAATTCAGCAATCTGCATCAAATCGGGGCCAAAGCCCCCACCCACCAGTACCAGCCTGAGGCCATTCATTGCCGCACCCATACCAATTTCGTTAGCTTCCAAAAACGAAACAATGTTTGATTTAATGTTATCTACTTTGAAATCATCAACATTAGCAATTATATCTTTGAGTTTTGCCATCATTTCCGGTGTACTTTCCTTCCAGCGCTTTTTCACAACTTTTGGGTCGTATTCAGTTGGAGCATTAAAAAAGAAACTTGACTGATCCCAAAAATCTGCAACAAAGTTTGCCCTCTCCTTAACCAGGCCAACAACTTTTACCACCAGCTCTCTGTCAGGATTAACGCCTTTTTCAGCGAGTACCTCACCAAACAAATCTGCAAGTTCATCATCCGTTTTTTCGATAAGATATTTATGGTTGAACCATTTGGCTTTCTCAGCATCAAACTTCGATCCCGACTTCCCTACCCTTTCGATGCAAAACTGATCAACCAATTCCTGAAGTGAAAACAGCTCCTGCTCCGTTCCCGGGTTCCAACCCAAAAATGCAAGCATGTTGATAAAAGCTTCCTGGAAATAACCGGATTCGCGATAGCCACTTGACATATCTCCTGTTTTCGGATCTTTCCATTGCAATGGAAATACAGGAAATCCCAAACGGTCGCCATCACGTTTGCTGAGTTTTCCGTTTCCATCAGGTTTAAGAAGGAGTGGTAAATGTGCAAACTGTGGTGCTTCCCATCCCAAAAAGCGATACAACAGCACATGCAAAGGGGCAGAAGGCAACCACTCTTCACCACGGATAACATGAGAGATTTCCATCAAATGATCATCCACAATATTGGCCAAATGATAGGTGGGCATGCCATCCGATTTAAAAAGCACCTTATCATCAAGTTGCGAAGATTGAACCTCTACCCTACCCCTGATTAAATCATTTACAATGATTTCTTCGTTTTCAGGAATTTTCGTTCTTATTACATAAGGCTCGCCGCTACTTAATTTTTGCTTAAGCTCGTCAGCACTTATGGTCAACGAATTCTTCATCGCTCCACGTGTTGATGCATCGTATTGCTGACTGCTGGAGCCTTCGGCCTTCAGGCGTTCACGCATGGCATCCAATTCTTCTGACGTATCAAAAGCATAATATGCATTTCCATCTGCTACAAGCTGATCGGCATATTTCCTGTAAATTTCTTTTCTGTCCGACTGACGATATGGGCCATATTCACCTGCCTTATCCGGACCTTCATCATACATAATGCCGCTCCATTTGAGCGCTTCAATAATATAGGCTTCAGCACCCGGCACATAGCGGTTTTGGTCGGTATCTTCAATCCTAAGGATGAACGAACCATTGTTCTTTTTTGCAAATAAATAATTGTACAACGCTGTGCGCACGCCACCAATGTGCAGTGGACCTGTTGGGCTGGGGGCAAATCTTACCCTTACTTTTGTGTTTTCCATTTTTGAAATTTTAGCGTGCAAAGATATACAAGCATCGCAAATGAACTTGGGAAAAAAATTTCAGGGGAAAGGGAAATTTGCCAGGAAACGAGTAAAATGCAAAACCGGGCACTATCAAAAAATGCCTTT
>CAZBDF010000498.1:0-3621 GCA_964490385.1 uncultured Lentimicrobiaceae bacterium
TCGGTTTCAAATTCCTGCTTCGAATCGACATCTACAATACCCCTGGAACCATTGAGGGTAAAACGCAGCCTGTCATCGGTTATGGAAGTTTTCCAGCGGGTAGTCCAGTTGCCATGGGATACGGGATAGGATTCCCTGTCAAACAATTCGCTAATATTTATCCAGTAGCTAACGGTGAGCCCATCCCTGAAATTCAGGGCATCGCTGTTCTCAACAATTACCTTGCTTCCCGATGTATTCATTTTAATTGCCTGGCTGGTATTGCCGTGCATATCATCAGAATAAATACAATCGTAAACGGAACCGTTGTTGCCGTTTCCAGTGACATCGTTGGCATTTCCGGCAAAGAGATAATGTGCAACAAGGTCGCCGCTCTGGCCAATACCGGCATCCCTGACAAGGATCAATACACTGTCTTTCGCTGAGGCATTTTCCTCATCCTTCACTTCACAAACAACATAAACATTGCTTTGCTGGTTTGGGGCAAAATAGGTAATGCTCTCGCCACTTCCTTCAATCGACCCTTCGATTGCCGTCCAGGTGTAGCTCAGTTCATCACTCTTGGCATCAGTAGCCAAACAACTAATGATGGTTGATGCCGAAAGGTCGAGAATCTGTTCCCCGGCAACGAGTTGTTCAATCACCGGTGGGTAGTTCACCGTTTCCACAACTTTCATAATCAAGGTATCACTAACGGACAGTCCGCCATTGTCGGTAACCATGCAAGCTACCTGGTAAAAACCTGTGGTTTCGGGAACCTGCCAATTCAGCATTTCATTTCCTGTAAAGGGTTCACCTTCGATACTCCATGAATAGTCAAGATCAGAATCCTCTTTATCTTCGGCAGTACAATAAAAGTTCATTAGTCCACCTGCGATAGCTAAGGTATCGCCTGCCGAAAGAGCTTTAATTCTTGGTGGATAATTGGTGACGATTTGACCCGCGTTATAATCAATCACAATTTCATCAACATAAGCTTTGTTCAGCTGGTAAGTAATTTCTGAATTAGCAGGAAGCAGAACCGGCATAATGGATGATTTTGCAGGAATATCCAGCAAGGTACTGCCACTGACACCTGTTAATATAATTTGATTGGAAACAGCATCATAAACATCGGTAAGATTAGTAAGATCAATTTCCACCTGTAGCATTTCGCCGTGAGGGTTGTAATACAAGTAGGTTTGGAAGGCATCGTTCCGGTAATAATCTGTGGCCAGCAAATCGAGTTGCAAAATGCCTTCAACATTGGTTTCTTCGATGATCCCGCCAAAGATGCCCACATGCGACGATCCATACAATCCGAGATTGGTTTCGGCCCAGCCACCGTTCATGGCATCGCCGGTACCGTAAGGGCCGTCATCTTTTTCACGAAGCGATTCGTAAGCAATGGCCGAATTGGGATCGTATTCGCTGGCCCAAGCTTCATTATCCTGCATATTGTCAGAAAGGAATTCTGAATAGTAAAATCGCGATGCATTGGCAGCGTTCAGCACCCATTTTCCAATCGCCTTGGCATAACGATCGTCGTACCGCGTCATCGGCACCAAAGCCCCAACATGTTCGAGGCTGTTCATATTGAAAACATAATCGGGTGCACCGGCATTCACTTCACCAATCAGGCCATCCATATCCTTGCTGCCCCAGTTCCCGGTAATTACACCCCAACCGCGCAAATTGCCCCGGTCGAAACACCAATTGAGCATCTTATCAATGTCATATTGTGAGCCAAGCTCGGCGTTCATTCGGGCAGCGATGTAAACGCCATACGGCAACTGAATTTCATAAGACGGGTTCGCATTCCAATCAGACAAAAACTCCAGGCAAAGCTCAGCACCAATGCGGTATTTTTCTTCCCCGGTAATTGCATGTGCCTGGTACAAAAGCCAGCCGATTGCCCCTGCTGCTTCAGGTTGCTTCACGCCACTTTCTAATGGCTCCATCGTAGATAGTTTAAAGGCACGGTAATTCATATAGGGCTGTTCCCAGGGTGTGGTGCTTCCGTCCATGGCATAAACGGCCTCAAGCCAACGATCGGCAATGGTGGTGAACTGATAAGTATAATCGCCTGTGTTGGGGTAAAAGTGGTTCAATTGATAGAAAAATATATTGGGCATAGTTTCGTACCACCAATCGTGGCCCGAAGAACTATTAGGCCCATTGAGATATACATTTTCTGCCGGACGCCGGTTGAAATATTCCTCGCAATACAAGGGCCAGTTAATCCCGAACTGGTTTGATTTATCGATACCCGAAAGTGTTGCCCCCACAACTGCAGCCAGTACATTGATGGCTTCCTTGCCGGGAGGGCTGTTGGTCCCTACATACGATTGTATCGCTAAAGCCGGGTGATCAGGATAGTTATTGGTGTTTTCGAATACCGAAGCCAGCGGAAAAAATTGCCCCGTAGCCTCAAGGTAAAAAACCAGCGAATCGTAATTTTGGGCAACTTTTTTCCAATCCCTCATGTGATAGGGTTGAGGGAAATCGGGCATTTGATCGACCCTGGGAATACTAACTTGCTGTGCTATCGCAGCAAATGCAATAAAAACCAAAAGGGATGAAAACAAGTATCTCATAATTAATAGTAATTTGCAAATTCAATAGTATTTTAACAATTCATTTTCGATATCAATATCCGTTTTTGCTTTGCGATGCTTTGCCCGAAAGCTTTCTAAGTTTCCTTATATCTTTGTGTAATTACAATGTGACAAAGTTACGCAAAGATTCCATCTTGCCATTTGGGGGGATACAAAGCGAATGTGTGTTCAGATATAGATTAACGGGTGTTCTATAAATTTTACATTTTTTCGCATTTCAGATAAATGTTTTAACGAGAATTATACCTCGTAGAGGTTTCATAATTGTAAAAAAATGGACGAAAACAGCAGCAAATCCTCGTAGAGGATTCATAGGGTTTAATCCTAACATAGAAAGGGAAATTTGTAGTACCCAGTTTAGCACCCGATACAAATCAAAAATATATTTACCAAATATTAAAAAGGCTTTATTATCCACTTAATAAATTAACTTTGGAACATATTTAAACCTTTTAATTTATTTGTTGAATGAACAGATCATCAACCATTACCCGTGTAGGGATTTTAGGCGCAGGCGGGTTTTCGCATTTTTCAGTAAAGGCATTCCTCAAAGTTCCTGAAATTATAATTTCCGGCGTTTTTGATGTTGATCCACAAAGATCAATATTATTTTCAGATAAGTTTGGATGCAGGGTTTTCAGCACACAGGAACAATTATTGGCCGACGGCGAAACCGATCTCATTTATATTTCAACCCCACCCTTCCTTCACTACCAACAATCGAAGTCGGCATTGCTTGCGGGGAAACACGTAATTTGCGAAAAACCTGCTGCATTTCAATCAAAGGAAGTGGCAGAACTAATTGCTGTTGCGAGGGATAAGAAATTGCTTTATGTTGTTAACCTGATGCAAAGGTATAATCCTTTGTTTCCGATGGTACAAACGCTGGTGAAAGAGAAATTGCTTGGGGGATTTTTACATGGATATTTTGAAAATTATGCTTCAGACGAAACACTGGACGAGGAGCACTGGATGTGGGATGAAAAAAAATCGGGCGGTATCTTCATCGAACATGCCGTACATT
>CAZBDF010000499.1:0-3606 GCA_964490385.1 uncultured Lentimicrobiaceae bacterium
GATTTCTTTGGCTATCTCGCGAATTATCTGTCCGGCATTCAGGCTCTTTTCTTTAGCCAGGTTTTCTGAAATAATTACCGTTAGACTGGCTTTTCCATTGTTTTCGGTGCCAATCACAAGAAACAAATCATCAACAATATCTTTCATTTGAAATGCCAGGTCTTTGGCGGTTTGTGCGTCTCCGTCAAGTTTTGTTGCAATGAAGTTTACACCATTGATGTTTTCGGCTTGCTTCTTCAGGTCGTATTTCATGGCAGCCACCTTCTCGTGCTTCATTTCTTCAATCTGGTGTTCCAGCACTTTCTTTTCATCTACCAGTGCCTGTGCTGACTTTACAAGGTCTTTTTGATTTTTAAAGATTTCTTTCAGGCCACTGATTAAATCTTCCTGCTCGTAAACCAAGTCCTCAACTACATCGGCAGTTATGGCTTCAATTCTCCGGATTCCTGCGGCGATGGCTGCTTCAGAAGTGATTTTAAAAAGTCCAATTTGTCCGGTAGCCGGCACGTGTGTTCCGCCACAAAGTTCAATCGAATATTTTGGGTCGAAGGTGATAACACGGACAAAATCTCCGTATTTTTCACCAAACAAAGCGGCAGCCCCCATTTCTTTTGCTGTATCAATAGGAATATCTTTCTGTTCATCGATAAGGATATTCTCGCGTATTTTGGCGTTAACCATCCGCTCTACTTTTCTGATTTCTTCATCGGTCATTTTTGCAAAATGCGAAAAGTCGAAACGCAGGCGTTTTGCATCAACCAGCGATCCCCGCTGTTCAACATGGCTTCCCAAAACACGCTTCAGCGCTGTATGCATCAGGTGGGTAGCGCTATGGTTGTTCATCGTCATCCGGCGTTTTTCGCCATCAACTTTTGCTGTAAATACTGCATTTAAATCAGTAGGAAGTTTGCTGCTTATATGGATGATCAGGTCGTTTTCTTTTTGGGTATCTTCAATAAAGACTTTCTCATCGCCATTAATTAGAACACCCCTGTCTCCAACCTGACCGCCCGATTCGGCGTAAAAAGGTGTTTGGTTAAGTACGATTTGGAAATATGCCTTTTTCTTGGTTTTGATTTTTCTGTATTTCAGGATTTCTGCTTCACATTCCAGGGTTTCATATCCCAGGAATTTTGTTTCATCCTCACCTGTTTTAACAATTACCCAATCGTCAGTATCAATCTCGGCAGCTTGCCGTGAGCGGTTTTTCTGTGCTTCAAGTCCTTTGGTAAAACCATCCATATCAACTGTCAGGCCTTTTTCCCTTGCCATAAGTTGGGTTAAATCAATGGGGAAGCCGAAAGTATCGAAAAGTTCAAAAGCAAAGGGACCATCAATGGTTTGGGATGAGGGATGTTCTTCGATATATTGCTCAAAGCGCTTAATTCCATGCGCCAGGGTTTTGAGGAATGATTGTTCCTCTTCGAGCATAACTTTTGTAATTAAATCTTGCTGTGCTTTTAACTCCGGATAAAATCCCCCCATCTCGCTAACAAGCACCGGAATTAATTTATTGATGAAAGGATCTTTTAAATTGAGGAAGGTAAATCCGTAGCGAACAGCCCGGCGTAAAATCCTGCGGATCACATAACCGGCTTTGTTGTTCGACGGCAATTGCCCATCGGCAATGGCAAAAGCTACGGCGCGAAGGTGATCGGCCACCACACGCATGGCAATGTCTATCTTGATATTTTCGCCATATTTCATGCCGGCAATCTTCCCGATTTCGCAAATGATCGGCTGAAAGACATCGGTGTCGTAGTTGGATTTTTTTCCTTGCAGTGCCATCGTAAGGCGCTCAAAACCCATCCCTGTGTCAACATGTTTTGCAGGAAGCGGAACTAATTTTCCATCAGCCATGCGGTTAAATTCGATAAATACAAGGTTCCATACTTCGATAACCTCAGGATGGTCCATATTAACAAGGTCTCTTCCGGGGATTTTTTTCTTATCATCTTCGCTTCTTAGGTCAATATGGATTTCGGAGCATGGGCCGCATGGGCCCGTGTCGCCCATTTCCCAGAAATTATCTTTTTTAGATCCATGCAGAATTTGGCTTTCAGGCAATATGGCTTTCCAGTAATTGAGGGCTTCCTGATCAATCCCAAGTTTGTCTTCTTTGTCTCCACCAAAAACAGAGGCATACAGGTTTTCCTTTTTCAATCCAAAAACATCCGTCAATAATTCCCAAGCCCACTCAATCGCTTCCTTTTTAAAATAATCGCCAAAGGACCAGTTGCCCAGCATTTCAAACATGGTGTGGTGGTAGGTATCGTGGCCAACTTCATCCAGGTCGTTGTGCTTGCCCGAAACACGCAGGCATTTTTGGGTATCGGCAATACGTGAAAACTTAACCGGTGAATTTCCAAGGAAAATATCCTTGAACTGGTTCATGCCTGCGTTGGTAAACATCAGTGTAGGATCGTTTTTTACCACCATTGGCGATGAAGGGACAACTTTGTGTTGCTTCTCTTCAAAATATTTAAGGAAGGTATTTCTTATTTCAGATGATTTCATAATTATCAGGTTATAAACTGTTTCGCATGTTTGCTCTATTTTCAGAAGCTTGCAAAATTAGTTTTTTTGATTAATTTTGCGCGAAATTTGCGATCTGTCTAATTAAAGTTTATGGCAAAGACAAAATATTTTTTTAATCCTGCATCACTTTCCTACGATAAAGTTGAAAGGCCCATCAAGAGGAAATTGGGCAGTTGGTTAATAGTTTTAACGCTTGCTGTAGCCTATGCAGTAGTGGTGCTTTTTATGGGATATAATTTTTTTGAAACACCCAAAGAAAAGGCCGCAAAACGCGAACTTACCCAAATGCAATTTCAGTATAAGGTTTTGAACGACCGCCTTGACCAGATTGTTGAGGTGATGGATGAACTGCAAGACCGTGACGACAATATTTATCGTGTTATTTTCGAGGCCGAACCAATTCCTGAAGATGTTAGAAAAGCCGGTTATGGCGGTGTTGACCGTTATGTAAAGCTGGATGGATATGCCAATTCAGGGGCGTTGATAGAAACTACCAAAAAGCTCGACCAGATTACCAGCCAGTTGGTGGTTCAATCTAAATCCTTTGATGAAGTTTACGAATTGGCGATGAAGAAAGCCGAATTCCTTGCTGCAATGCCGGCCATTCAGCCCATCAGCAATAAGGATTTAAAACGCTTGTCATCCTATTATGGCTACCGCATAGATCCTTTTTACAAGGTGATGAAATTGCATGAAGGCGTTGACTTTTCAGCTCCAAATGGAACCGAAATTTATGCCACCGGTGATGGTGTTATTAAATCGACTAAGAAAATTAAACGTGGATATGGAAACAGCATATTAGTTGACCATGGCTATGGCTATGAAACTTTTTATGCCCATTGCAGTAAGATCTTGGTTAAGAAGGGGCAAAGAGTGAAACGTGGCCAAATAATTGGCGAAGTTGGGAATACTGGAAAATCGACGGCCCCGCACCTTCATTATGAAGTACGCAAAAACAGCAGGCCAATCGATCCCATCAATTTCTTCTTCAACGATCTCACTCCCGAAGAATATGAAAAGGTAATCAAATTATCAGGGCAAATCAGCCAGAGCTTTGATTGATCCTGA
>CAZBDF010000500.1:0-3601 GCA_964490385.1 uncultured Lentimicrobiaceae bacterium
CCACATCATAACCAAAATCATCAGCGTTTATAATCAGTTTTTTAAACATGAATCAACCATTTTTATTAATTTATACTTCTTCTATTTTGGTTTAGTTTTTATCGAAGAATTCTTTTACTGGAGCAATTCATCGTCTTTCAACTTACAACACTTCATTACTCTCCCGCATAAGCGGGATTTCGCTTCGCTCAACATTACTTCAGATTATTATTTCCATATTGATTTTTTATTTTCCCTTAATTCACAATAATCCATTAAGGTGTAACTGTTCCTTTTTTTGTAGTTTGCCTGATAGCATATGGATTATGGTTGCCACGCGAAAAGTAATTGTAAATGCCAATTTCTGCTATCAGGCCAAAGCTAATAAGCAGCAGTCCAACGATCATCATAAATATCGAAAATAAGAATTCGGCAATAAAGTCAACACGGATATTGAAGTGAAAGAACAAAGAGCCGACCAGTAGATAAATGGTGGGGATGAGGCCAATTAGAAACATAACTCCGCCAGTAACACCAAATAGCCTGAAAGGCTTGTTCATGTAAGAAATTGTGAATTTCAGAAATATCAGGTCAACAATTACAAGGTAAACTTTTTTAAGGCTGTAGCTACTCTGTCCGGCTTTTCGCTCCCTGATCGTGATCGGGATTTCGGTTTGCCGTACACCTTTTCTTGCAACTACTGCACCTAAAAACCGATGGGCATCGCCAAGCATATTTGTATTTTCGAGCAGGAATCGTCTGTAAGCACGGAATGTGCCACCGAAGTAAGACATTTTTACACCGGAAATCTTACATATCATCCAATGTGCAAAACGAGATAAACTGCGATGGAACCAGTTTTCGGGACGGCTTGCTTTAGCACCACCTACCATATCGTAGCCTTCTTCCATTTTTTTAAGAAAACGAGGAATGTCAGCCGGATTGTGCTGCAGGTCGCCATCCATAAAAATAACAATTTCGCCATTGGAATTTTCAAATCCGGTTCGCAGGCCAATGGTCTGGCCATAATTCCCGGCAAGGTCGATGCCATTTAATTTTTGGTCTTTATCAGATAGCTTTTCAATTTTTTGCCAGGTGTCATCGGTGCTGCCATCGTTTACAAAAAAAACTTCATAGTCATAATCAAGGCCGGTCATTGCCCCGGTAATTTCAGCAGCCAGTTCTTCAACATTGGCCGATTCGTTGTGCATAGGTGCTATAATTGAAACCAGTGTGGGCATATCATTCTATTATTTTAATGAGGATAAGGTTTCGGCCATCTTCAACATTGGGATATTGAAAGTGTATCTTAATGTTTTTATGCTTTTCCTGAAGTCGCCCCAGGCCGTCATTATCAACAATGTAATAAGTGTAGAGCATTGGCTTAAAGTTTTCCTTGTTGATGATCCTGTTTTTTGCCCTGCTCATGTAATATGACGCACCATACTGAAGCATTGGCGTTTGGTAATAAAACACGCTTTCATGACCAGTAATTTCAGCAACTTTTAGGGCATTGGTTTCGTGCACTTCAAATTGTGGGGCCCTCAAAGGCCAGATAAACCAATCAAATCCAATCCGTGCAATGATGATGATAATTGCAAAGATCACTATTCGCTGGCTTTTGATTTTGTAAAGTAAATAAGTAAATGTTCCGGTCAATAAAAATAGGATAAAGACTTTAAGGAAGATATAACTTACACCATCGAATTTATCGATAAACAACATGGCGAACCAGCCTATTGATAAAACGATGGATGCTACCAATAAAACGGTTTCAAATATTTCCGTCAGCTTTTTCTTTTTATTTTTGTTTTTCAAAAAGAAATAAACAAATACCGTCATTAACATCGGCATCAGCATCATGATGTATTTTGGGTAAACATCCGGAGAAGTCCAGTAAGGAATGATGTTGAAAAGAAATGCCAACAGGTTAAATTTTAGGAATTTGTTTTGTAAGGTTGTTTTCCAGAATCCTTTGAAGAAAGTAAAAATGACGAGGAAGGTCCATGGTGCATAATGATAAAACATTTCGTAGGGGAAAACAAAGAGGTGCTGTATTGTACTCCACCAACCCTGGCTTATAACTGTTCGCTGAGTAGTCTCGCCCCAAAGTGTTGAGAACACATTTTCGAGTGAATTATATTGATGATAAAGCAGGTAATATGCGCCAACAATAACGATGAAAACCATTCCTCCAACGATGTGTTGTATCGAAAAAAGTTGCTTGAATTTCTTTTCGGAAATAAAAAGTGTGAGTAAAGTGATGCCCTGGAAAACAATGGCCGGCAAACCTTTGAGCATAAAAGCGATGGCCATAAACAGGTAGGAAACGATGAAGAGTTGCCAAGGTTTATTCCTTTTGTAGAAATAAAACATAAACATCAGCCCGGTGTAAACTGCCCACGAAAATGTAGTGTCGATGTAGGCAAAAAACGTTTCCCAAAAAAGCAAGCGTCCCAAACTTACAAACAAAAATGCTGCAATGATGCCGGTTTGTTTACCCAATTCTTTGCTCACAAAAAAGTAGATTGTGTAAGCAAACCCAATGAATGAAATGACCGTTGGTAGCCGCATCACAAACTCACTGGTCCCGAAAAGGCCAAAAAAGCCTGCAAGTATCCAATTAAAAAGTGGGGGCTTGTTGTAGTAAAATTCGCCATTCAGGGTAGGGGTAACGAAATTATCGCTGATCACCATCTCCAGTGCGACAAGTGCGCGTGTTGCTTCGTCCACACCCAAAAAAATATTTATCAATCCCAGGTTAGTGAGCAGGGCAATGATAAGGAGGATTATTCCTGAGATGTATAATAGTGTTGGATTTTTTTCTATGAAACGAATCATTGATTTGGCGTTATGTCGAGTAATGTGAATTTTGATAGTTGGTAAACTTTAGTTGTATCCTATAGGTTTCTGCGTATTCAGATCTTTGGGTTTTTTAAAAACGTTTCTTTTTTGGATGTTGCCTATTGTCAAAGAAATCCAATAAAATAATAGTCCCACCACTGACTTTGTAAAATATATTTATTTGTTTAACGATTGTAAAACCTCTGATGCCCTTCTCAATATTCTCAATAGTCCCAATTTCCGGGAAGTCAGTCAAAATGTCTAAAAAATCATAAACTGTAGAAACAAAATTTTGGGTTACACTTTGTCCCCATTCATGCATCAAATATTCCAGGATTTTGTCAAATTTTTTATCTGCCCTCTTCGACCACTTAATATTTAGAGCCATTTTTTATGCTTCTTTTTCATGTCATCATTACTGATGAGGGTCTCTGGATTTTCACTTTCCTCTAAAGCCAATAATAGTTCTTCTTGTTCCAATCTACTCAAATTATTCCACATTTGTCCATCTCGGGTTGATGTCCTGCTTTTCATAATGTCATATAAACTCATCAATAAACTATCATTGTTGATGCTATCAATGAGGGTATGAAAACTATTTTTCAATTCTAATGTGTTCATTGTTTGGTGTCTTATTTCAAAGTTTGTGTTTATTCCGAATGATTCAATATTTCCCATTTATGGTTTGATAAAAAAAATCTGAAACTTGGATTATTAATATCAGCGATAAAATTACTAATAATTAATTATTTCAGCTTGTCAGATTTAATGCTGTAAT
>CAZBDF010000501.1:0-3596 GCA_964490385.1 uncultured Lentimicrobiaceae bacterium
CTGTACGATATTATTCCTCAATAAGAGGAACCTCCGCTAGAGTTAAGTCATCCATGTTTTGACGCTTTAAAGTGTTCCGCACGTTACAAGGTCAAGCCTCTGACTTTCAAACGTCCGCCGGCTGGCGGACCTTGAAACGTCATAAGATAAAAATATTGTCAAGTTAGGGCTTCCTTACCCGCAAATCACCAAATAAAATTTCTTTTTACCTCGCTGTATCAGGATGTATTTTTCCTGCAACAGTGAATCGCTATTCACCACAAAATCATCTTTTACCTTTTGCCCATTGATGGCAATGGCATTGTTTTTAAGGAATTCGCGTGCTTCGCGATTGGATGAAGTGGCTTTGGCTTTGTTGGATAGAAAATCGATAATTGGAATGCCCGTCTCAATTTCAGTAAGTGCTACATTGCTTTGGGGAACACCCTCAAAAATACTGTGGATCATATTGGCACTAAGTTTACGAAAAACTTCTGTAGTTCCTTTTCCAAACAATATTTGCGAAGCTTCCACAGCAGCATTGTAGTCCTCTTCGGAGTGGATCATTGTGGTGACTTCTTTGGCCAGGCGCTTTTGTAGCAGGCGCATATGTGGTGCTTCCTGATGTTCGGCAATCAAAATTTCAACCTCGTCTTTCGAGAGTAAAGTAAAAATCTTGATGTAGCGGGCTGCATCATCATCGGAGGTGTTGAGCCAAAACTGGAAGAATTTATAGGGTGAAGTTTTTTCGGGGTCGAGCCAGATGTTGCCTTCTTCGGTTTTGCCAAATTTACCCCCATCGGCTTTGGTGATCAAGGGGCATGTCAGGGCAAAAGCATCTTTATCGTGGCCCAGCTTACGACGGATCAGTTCGGTTCCTGTTACAATGTTTCCCCACTGATCGGAGCCACCCATTTGAAGTTTACAGTTGTGAGTTTCATAAAGGGTGAGGAAGTCGGTGCCCTGCACCAGTTGGTACGAAAATTCGGTGAACGACATGCCTTCCTTCGATTCGCTGCCCAGGCGGGTCTTTACCGAATCCTTCGACATCATATAATTCACCGTAATGTGTTTCCCGATGTTACGGATAAAATCCAGGAAACTGTATTCCTTCATCCAATCGTAATTGTTCACCATCATAGCAGCATTGGCGCTTTCTTCTCCAAAATCCAAAAACCTTGAAAGTTGATTTTTCAGGCACTCCTGATTATGGGCCAAAGATTCCTCGTCCAGCAGGTTTCTTTCTTTCGATTTTCCCGAAGGATCGCCAATCATACCTGTGGCACCACCCACCAAAACGATGGGTTTGTGGCCACTCACTTGAAAATGTTTTAGCATCATCACCGACACCATGTGGCCAATATGCAATGAATCGGCAGTAGGGTCGATGCCCACGTATGCCGAGGTCATTTCTTTGTCGAGTTGCTTATCGAGGGCCGGGGTCATATCGTGGATCATGCCACGCCATTTCAATTCTTCAATAAAATTCATATCCCAAAAAATTTTTGCAAATATATAAGGAAAAGTACTTCAAGTGAACTAAAGTGAACTAAAGTGACTAAAGTGAACTAAAGTTCATAGAGTGCCTAAAGTACTTAGAGTGGGCTAAGGTTGGAAGTTAACAGTTTGGTCAAATATAAACTGGGAGTATTTTATTGTAACATCAGGTAATTTAGCTTACCCCCCATTTTAGTCACCCCAAACTTTAGTCACTTCTGCCCACTCCCCACTTTAGTCACTTTAGTTCACTCCAAATCCCGAAAAATAACAAATCTATGATTTGTATTATTTTTCGAGGATACCCGAAGCATAGCTTCGGCACTTTATGTACTTTTGCCCCATGATATTGGTAACCGGAGGAACAGGATTGGTGGGCTCGCATTTGTTGCTTGAACTTGTAAGGGAAGGCGAGGAAGTGAAAGCATTAAGGCGTAAATCAAGTAATATTGAGCAGGTGCGAAAAACATTTTCGTGGTACAGTGATGATGCCGATGCCTTGTTTGAAAAAATTCAATGGGTAGAAGGGGATATTACCGACATTTATTCGCTGGATGAAGCACTTAATGGTGTTAGCGAAATATACCATTGTGCCGGTCTGGTTTCGTTTTACAAAAAAGACCGTTACGAGTTGGAGCGGATCAACCATCATGGGACTGCAAATGTTGTGAATGCCGCACTAAAGGCAGGCGTAAAAAAGCTGTGTCATGTAAGTTCGGTTTCGGCCCTGGGAAAAGAAAAGCAAGGCGAAACGATTACCGAAAACCACCTGTGGAAAACATCTAAGCGCAACTCACTTTACGCCATCAGCAAATATGCCGCTGAACGGGAAGTGTGGCGCGGTATGGAAGAGGGCCTGGACTCGATTATTGTCATTCCATCCATTATCCTGGGCCCGGGCAACTGGAACTCGGGAAGCACAAAATTATTTTCGACGGTTTCAAACGGAATGCCATTTTATTCAAATGGGGTGAACGGCTACATTGATGTGAGGGATGTGGCGGGTTTGATGGTAAAGCTGATGAAATCCAAACTAAAGAATGAGCGTTATATTTTTTCGGCAGAAGATGTGTCCTTTAGAAATATCATCACCATGATTGCCGCTTCGTTGGGAAAGATAAAACCCTTTGTAAGGCTTGCTCCCTGGATGGGTGAAGTGGGTTGGAGGGTTGAGCAGGTGAAACTACTTGCTGGTGTGAGGCCGACTTTTTCTAAAGAAATTGCCCGCGCGGCATTTGGCAGGTTCTATTTTTCAAATCAAAAGTTATCAGCAGCCATTCAACACAAATACGTTCCGGTTTCAAAGTCTATCGACGACACCGCACGAATATTTTTAAAAGATTTCAAAGTAAAATAACGCAGGATTAGATTTAGTTTTTAATTTTGCGCAACGAGATAAAAACCTAAGAATACACATTTTAAAATGAAAAAAATCGGATTATTTTATTGGCCAAAGAGTGGAAATGTTGAAAGCTGTGCTACGCTGATCAACGGGAAATTTCCCCAGGAACACATCGAATTACATAGCATTGACGAAATAAGTGATTTGATACTGGAAGACTATGATCTGTTTATCATCGGTGGATCAACGGTGGGTGCTGATGTTTGGGAAAACTCAGCCGATAGCAACCGTTGGATCGATTTTTTTAAGGTGGTCGAAAAGGCTGGTTTAAAAGATAAACCCATTGCCATTTTTGGCTTGGGCGACCAAATTCTTTATCCCGATCATTTTGTGAATGGGATGAAAATTATTAAAGAAGAATTTGAAATTGCCGGTGCAAAATTAATCGGACGCTGGCCCACCGAAGGCTACGAATTCACGGGATCTGAATCCGTTGAAGGTGATGAATTTTTAGGCCTTGCCCTTGACGAAGATCAGCAAGATGAGTTGACTGGAGAGAGAATTGATGCCTGGGTGAAAAAGATATCCGAAGAAGCCGGATTGTAACGATTGACTTGAAAATATTTTGTACTGGCCCATCACTTTTGTGGTGGGTTTTTTAGTGTAAGAGCCTACATCAATTTGAAAATTTGCTGATGTGCAAATTTGTGCATAGCACCACTATGTGGAAAATTAAAACCGCTTCGCGGGAAAAAAGACCAACAAAATATCGTTAACA
>CAZBDF010000502.1:0-3590 GCA_964490385.1 uncultured Lentimicrobiaceae bacterium
TAGACTGGACTCATCATTTTATCATTTCCTCATTCAATCATTTCCTCATTTAATCCCCGCAAAGGCGGGATTTCGCTTTGCTCAACATTTTATCATTTTCTCATTTTCTCATTTCTTCATTACCACCTTACCCACTATCGGTAAACCTTAAAATGCCTGATGCCCCATCCGGGAAAAACAACATCTCCCTGAACTAGATCTTTCTTCTTCCCCCAAAAATCAACAGCCATTATTTTAGGGGAAATGTTTTTAGGATTGAGTGTTTGAGTTTGATCAGAATAATTCTGCAGACTAAGTATAACATCGCCTTCATACTTGCGGCAGGCAAAAACGAGGATGTTTGGATTTTCGATATAGACCCCCAGCTTTTTAATTTCCTGGTCAATGCTTGTCGGTCTAACAATAAAAGGTTGACGCTCTTCGAGTGCCAGTTTCTCAGCTTGGGCCGGATTGTATCCGTCGTTTATTTCGATGGTATAGCTGGCCGTAAATTCACCCTCCTGCGCAGCCAGATAATTAGTTTCCCAGTAGTTATTCATTACATACGAATAAAAAGTTTGGGATGGGGCAAGATGGTCAACATATCCAAAACTAATGGGATCGTTCATTATTTCCCCAAGCTCAATCAAGGGTGCATTGGGGCTTACCCAAGTAATGCCAAAGCTTTTGCCCGAAATATCCACATAATTTTCGATGGTGATGAAATTTTTGTTTGAACCTGGCAATTGATCCGTTTCGGGTTGGCACACTGCCAGCGCTAAATCATAGTGTATTTCACCATTTTTGATGTTGAAAGGAAATGCAAAATGAATACCTTCGGGCTTGTATTCCTTTATTTTATGAAGTGTGTTGGTGATTTCAATCCTGGGGTTTTGGTCGTCAAGCGTAATTAGGGTTGTCAGTATTTTACATCCCGGAGCTTCCATAAATATTTGAAGTGTATCTTCGTTTATTTGTGTAATTTCTTTCAGGGTAGCTGATAATGGGCCTTCAGGCGAACGCCCGTCAACATACAGGTATTCATTTAAACCATGGGCAGCACCCTGATCAACGAGGTCTTCACCGCTTTCTTTCCAGACCAGCTTTTCGATGCTGCCATTTTTTTTATTGATGGACAAGCTGAAGCTTTTGTTTTCAAGGGTGTATTGTTCCTTCTTATTTATTTGTTTCGCCAGGTTACCTCCTTTGTGTAAGCTGTAAATATGTGATGAGAATCCGGGGATGTCTTCCGCATAAAAGCTTATTTCATGTTTCCCATTTGATTTTGTGGGCACTTTATCCCCTCGGGCATCAACTGCAATATATGAAGTGTTGGGTGCTTCGGCAAAAGTATATTTTACCCACCCCGAGCGTGGCCATGAGTTTGTGTTGATTACCTCCAGGGCAATAGTTTCACCTACTCTGGGTAACCTTACTTTTGCTGCACCCACAAAAAGTGCGTCAATCGATTTTTCTGCATTTAAGGTAAATGACCTTTTGGTCTCCCATTGTTGAAGGGTAAATGGTGATTCAGGTTCAGAAATGGAGTTCCACGAGCCCCAGGTATGCTCATCATAAAGCATGATGTTATTCCAGGTTTTTTTGATGTCCTGTTTTGGGTAGTTGCTCCTTGGGCTCATCGAAAGTAGGGTTTCCAACTGGCTAAGCCGGCTTGCATTTTGGCGGTTCAGCGATGTTTCATTGGCTGACGATATTGCTCCATCTTCCCAATATCCTGTTATATCGCCACGGTATTCCGGGATGGTTTCGCGAAACCTTTTTTCAATCATGCCGAAGGCTTCTGAAACGGTAGAGATATAGAGTTTGGGGGATGCGTATTTTTCATTCCAGGCTTTTACCAACGCGCACAGGTTTTCATCCGGCGGGCCATTGTCGGAGCCAATGTTGTACCTGAGTACGGTCATGTCGTAGGGATAATTGTTTTCTTCCATCCATTGCAGGTATGGAAAAATTTTCTCTTCAGAAAGAAGGTTTTTCTGGATTTCGCCACCTAGTCCGGTATGAAAAAGTGAATATCCTTCCTGATGAATCCATGTCATCACTTTTTCCTCACCTGACGGTGAAACCCAGTAGAAGGGTTTGTCGCCCAATTCTTCGATGATGCTACCGATGCGATGGCCGCGGTTTGTGCCAGCCGAAAAATACCTGATGCCACTTTGTGCCATCGGGGCAACCATGCCCCAGCTCCAACCCGGAATGTCGGTAATCATAGCAGATCGGAGTGGTTTGCCTGCTTCGTTGCTGATGCTAATACCGGCATCAAATAAATGGAACAATTCTTCAGGTGAGCAAAGCCCGGTGAGCATATTGGCATACATTCCATCCAGTTCAATCCAGCCTTTTTTTAAGGCATAAATAAATTTTTCACGTTGTTTCCTATCAGCTTGTTCTAAATATGATTCCACGGCCCACATCACTTCAGTATTCCACTTAAAGCGACTTCCATAAGGGAAATCCTGGCTTGCTTCTGCCAACTCGATTGCTTTTTCGAGGTGCGCCCATTGCAGTTTTTCGACTTCCTCCTGCACATGCGTGTAACCAATATCCACATGCGAATGGTGTACAAGGAAAATAGTCATATCTTTAACCGGCTCAAGGGTAACTTTTTCGTCCACCAACACATCTTCACCAATAACAGCCTTGACCGGGATGTTGGTTTTTTTCTTAAGCTTTGGAATCTCGAGGTAATGGACGTTGTAGCCAAATTCCAGTTGTTTTCCAAAATACTCCTTGCCAACAGTAAAAACGGCTGTTTCGCTAGGGCCATAATAAACAGCCTCAGTTTTAAGTATCTGTGTATCCCCATCAGGGTTTTTCATGATGGCGTTTTCAGCAGTAACTTTCACGTGGTTTCGGGTTGTGTATTTAAACACCATGAACCAGGTTTGGCTTCCTGCCGATGCCGATGGTTTTATCTTTATGCTTATGGGTTTCCCCGGCTCCAATTGCTTTGGGCTTAACGACAATGTCAGGTAACCCATCAGATCGCCATACTTATCAACCTCAGTAGTTCTAAATTTCAATATCGAAGCATTCAGCCCTTTCCATTTCAATTCTTTTTGTTCGGTGGAGGTGGGAGAGGCGATTGTAAAATATTTGAGGCCATTCACGTAAATATCCCAACTGTGCGGATCTTCATCGTTCACATCAATACCGGCCAGCATAAGGAAATTCGCCCTGTCATCATAAAATTTATAGGGAAGTGGGGCAGTTTCCCATTCGATATAATCCCTGGCATCCTGCGATCGGATGAGCATTGAAGTTCCTGCATCAGGCTGTGGCGCGTGGTATTGAAAATCTTCACCTTTGATAGTTTGGGCATAGCCGGGGATATACTTTTGGCCAAACCCACAAAAAACGGTTAATATCAGCAGTAAGAAAATAAGTAGCTTTTTCATTGATTTTGGATTTTTGTCAAAAGTAAAATATTTCAGTTAAAACAGAAAAACCTAACAGGTTTTCAAAACTTGTTAGGTTTAATCGCTTGGAGACTTCCAGGTGGAGTGTTAAATCTGTATTTTACTTCTTCGCCCTATTTATTTTATTTTCCTCTTTAACTTTCCTTTCCCCAATTCAATAAACCACGACTT
>CAZBDF010000503.1:0-3582 GCA_964490385.1 uncultured Lentimicrobiaceae bacterium
CATTGCGCTGCAAAACTACAAAAAAGATGGTGTGCAAAAAATTTGATTTTGATGTCGGGTCAAGAATTGGACAAGTTTAGGTTTTGTTGATATAGAGATTGTAGTTTCCGATTAAAAATCAGTATCAGTTTTTATTAGTAGATTTGTCGTTTCACTTGGTTATCCAGATAATGATATTAGTAGGGCGTAACCATCTTGCTATTGTTTCTTCCCATTTATGGGATTTCAAAACCAAAAACTACTGTATGCGTCAGCTTAAAATAACGAAGCAGGTTACTAACCGCGATATCGCCTCACTCGATAAATATCTTCACGAAATTGGCAGGGTTGACTTAATTACTGCCGAAGAGGAGGTGATACTGGCCCAGCGCATCAGGCAGGGCGATGACATTGCGCTCGAAAAGCTTACCATGGCAAACCTCAGGTTTGTGGTTTCAGTTTCAAAGCAATACCAGAACCAGGGCTTGAGCCTCCCCGATTTAATCAATGAAGGCAATCTTGGTTTGATTAAAGCTGCCAGCCGCTTTGATGAAACACGTGGTTTTAAATTTATTTCGTATGCTGTCTGGTGGATCCGGCAATCCATTTTACAGGCCCTTGCTGAGCAGTCGCGGATTGTTAGGCTGCCATTAAATAAAATTGGCGCACTCAACAGGTTGAAAAAAGTTTCAATCATACTTGAGCAGGATCTTGGTCGGAGCCCAGAGCCTGAAGAAATCGCAAAAAAATTGGAGATTACTGTTCAACAAGTAAAAACATTGCTTAAAAATTCAGGCAGGCACCTGTCTGTTGATGCCCCATTGTTGCAGGATGAAGACAATACCATGCTCGATATGATGGGCACTGAAGATGGGCCAACACCTGAAAAGGGATTGCTCCACGAATCGTTGAGAAAAGAAATCGAACGTGCCATATCTACACTATCCTATCGCGAGGCCAATATTATAAGGCTTTATTACGGGCTGAACGGTAAAAATCCACTCACCCTCGAAGAGATTGCTGAGGAGTTTGAGCTTACGCGCGAAAGGGTACGCCAGATTAAAGAGAAAGGGATTAAGCGCCTGAAGCAATCTTCGCGTTGCCGAAACCTAAAATCTTATTTGGGATAATTCAAAATTCAACATTCAACATTCAAAATTCCTTAAACTTTCCTTTTTTATATTTTTGCCAAAAAGTTAATTATGAGTTTACTAATTGCGCCATCTATCCTGTCAGCAAACTTTGCAAACTTGCAATCTGATATTCAAATGGTGAATAACAGTGCAGCCGATTGGTTTCATATCGATATCATGGACGGCCTCTTTGTCCCCAACATTTCATTCGGCTTTCCGGTATTGAAATCTATTCATAAATTGGCCAAAAAGCCATTGGATGTACATTTAATGATTGTGGATCCGGATAGGTACCTGGAAAGGTTTAAAGAATTTGGAGCTGATATTCTCACTGTCCATTATGAGGCATGCACTCATTTGCACCGGACAATTGGCAGGATCAAGGAGCTTGAAATGAAGGCCGGTGTGGTTTTAAATCCCCACACTCCTGTTCATCTTCTCGAGGATGTAATTGCCGATCTCGACCTGGTTTTGCTGATGTCGGTTAATCCCGGTTATGGCGGGCAAAAGTTTATCGAAAATACGTATCAGAAAATTTTGGACCTCAAAAATTTAATTAGCCGGCGTTCCTCAAAAGCAATGATTGAGATTGACGGAGGAGTTACACTGGAAAATGCGCCCAGGCTTGCTGGGGCAGGTGCTGATGTACTGGTAGCCGGCAACACAATTTTTTCGGGCGAAGACCCTGCACGCACAATTTCTTTGCTAAAATCCTTAAAAGCTTAGGCTGATGGTTATCAATAATATTGTATTGATTGGCGCGGGGAATGTGGCAACCCAGTTGGGGAAAGCACTCCAAAAGCAGGAGAAAAATATTGTTCAGGTTTTGAGCCGGACACTGGATTCTGCAGAAAAGCTGGCCAGGCAAATCAGTTCAACCGCTATTTCCAATCCTGATCATCTCACACGGGATGCCGACCTTTACATCCTTTCAGTTCCCGATGATGAAATCCAAAATGTTCTTGCATCCATCAATTTTCATGACAGCTTGCTCGTGCATACATCTGGTTCGGTAGGAATGGATGTTCTTAATAAGGTCTCTTCAAATTTTGGGGTGTTTTATCCTTTGCAAACTTTTTCAAAAACCAGGGATGTCGATTTTTCGGATATTCCAATTTGCATTGAAGCCTGTGATGAAAAGGTCTGCCTCTTGCTCACAAATTTGGCAACAGAAATATCAGCTGACGTCAGAAAAATAAATTCAGCCCAGCGGCAATCTATTCATCTTGCAGCTATATTTGCCTCAAATTTCACAAATCATATGTACACACTTGCGGATGAAATTTTGGAAAAAGAAAATATTTCCTTCGATATCCTAAAGCCGCTTATCCGTGAAACTGCAAAGAAGATTGAATATAAAACGCCAAAGGATTCACAAACAGGCCCGGCTATTCGCGGTGATATGAAGGTTATCGAAAAACATATACAAGACTTACAAAGCGAACCCAGGAAATTGGTGCTCTATAAAATCATCAGTAAATTAATTATGGATGGACATCCCGAAAAGTAGAAAATTTTCAATTTTCGTAACTTTTCGAGGATGCTCGAAAAACTATGAAATCAAAGATTTCTGGTTTTTCGGCATTGGTAGTTATTGATGGTCATTGAAAATCATTTGTAGCATATGATAACCATGAAACAAGTGAATAAAAAATAGCTTAGCCAAATGACCACCCATGATAGCAAAGCAAAATGACAGCGAAGCCAATTGACGCACGAAGTGCAAATGACAATAAATGACAACTAAGCAATTAATGCACAACTAAGTTTATGCTTGAAATAGCACAAATTCACCACACACAAAAAAAAATGGTAGTAAGAAACTATAAAGAACTTCTTAAAAGTATAACAACCCTCATATTCGATTATGATGGCGTTTTTACCGAAGGCAAAGTCCTCTTGCTCGAAAATGGCGATCAGTTGCGGACGGCAAATGTTAAGGATGGCTATGCTCTCCAGTTGGCCATAAAAAAAGGTTACCGTTTGGCCGTGATTTCTGGGGGCACTTCCAAATCGATAAAGGTGCGCCTCGAAAAACTGGGCATGGACGATGTTTTTATTCGTGTTGAGCACAAAATCCAGGTGTTTAATGAGTACCTGGAAAAGAATAAACTGAGCCGCAAGGAAGTCCTTTTTATGGGCGATGATATCCCCGATTACCAGATTATGAAGGAGGTTGGTGTTGCCGTTTGTCCTGCCGATGCTGCCGAAGAGATTAAATCAATCTCACATTACATCTCTCACTTCAAGGGAGGCGATGGCTGTGTGAGGGATATCCTGGAGCAGGTGATGAAAGTGCAGGGCAAATGGATGAACGATGATGCATTTCTTTGGTAGGGGAGAAGAAGGGCAGAGTGCAGAGAGCAAAGAGCAAAGAGCAAAGAGCAAAGAGCACAGGGCAGAGTGCAGAGAGCACAGAGAGCACAGAGCAAAGAGCAGAGAGCACAGAGCAAAGAGCAGAGAGCAGAGA
>CAZBDF010000504.1:0-3569 GCA_964490385.1 uncultured Lentimicrobiaceae bacterium
GTTTTAGATTATAGTTTCTGGCTCCGTTTGCCGGATAGGATGTGATCAGTGTATTATTATTCCTTTTGGCATTGTTGGGTTTTATTGTTGTAACGCTGTGAACCCAGGCTGAACCAGAAGAGGTTTCAGGGTTTAAATCATAGTCCTCGATTGTGGGTGGGTTTGAGCTAAAGCCAATTTGCTTATCAGTTCGCTCGCCGGTGGCAGGATCCATAAAATCGACATAAGAAGTCTGGATAGCAGCTTCAATTTCACCATGCCATTCATAATGGTATTCGGAGTGAAATGAACTGGCGGTTACATAGTGCCCCAGCGTATCTCCATTTTCGGTTTTTTGGTAGATCAGCAAGACAACATCGGATGAATCCCTGAGCCCGGCAGCGATATCGTTGGAAACATTGTGGCTGTTATTGCCGCTTCGGTTATAAGTAGATTCCACTTCAAACACATCGCTAATCCCATTGTCGTTTGCCACAGCATTTCTCACAGCCTGGTTGAGGTTTGCTGAGGTTGTGCCTGTGGAATCGGTACCGGCATCTTGTGCGAGTATTTTAGCCAGGGAATCTGTAGTCATTTTGCCAATATCCGAATCGGGGTATTGCCTCGAGAGCCATTTGAGGCATGATGCCATCGCACTTGGGCCGCAGGCCATGTGAGAAACAGTATCACCTTCATTATCTAAAAAGGCCACTTCCATCTGGTTGATAGGGTCAAGTTCCCTTTCAATTTCCCACCATCCCGGAAGCGGCATAAATACAGGCTGCCAGTTTAATTCGATAGATTGAATATTATCGTCTTTGGCTTCCACTTCAAATACCAACGAATCGTTCATGTAAGCAAGGCCACCATCCAGTTTTGAACCATCGGTAATAAATATCGGGGCCAGGGGTGTACGATCGATAATTACTGAAATTTCACCTGTGAGTTGTTGTCCGAAAATCGTTGTCATGATTGCCTTGATAATTACGGTTTGACTGTCGGCCAAACTACTGTAATTCCACCATTTGCCCCAACCATCGCCGGAGCCAATCGGATAAAAAGTACTGTAGTGTTGGGCTTTACCGTCGGTATCGAACCCAAAGGGAGCCCAATTTGATGATCCTTCGGGTTGGTATTGGAATATGGCTTGTGAAATTAAATCCTGATCAATTTCAGCTGCAACAGAAACAAATACGCCATCATCGGAGAGAATTTGATTCTCTTTCAAGTTGAGAAAATATACAACGGCAGGTTCATGTATTGATACTTCTATGGAATTGCTATAAATAGTATTCGAAGTGACCGCACTAAGCAAAACGTCAGTATTCCCATCGAGGAATGGAAAATTGAAAAATATTTCATTGTCCGACCAGTAGGTAATTTCATCCTCATATTTTATCCCGTTAACATCGACGAAGCAGCCCGAAATAAACTCCCCAAAGCCTTCGCCATAAATCCGGATGTTTTGCCCTGCATAAGGTGTGGTATCACTTAGGTGGGTTATTACCGAAGGAAATCCTCCGCCTATCCCATAAATTCCAAAGCCAAGGTTCAGGTCATTGTTAGTCCCTGACCATTCAATTTCTGATCCTGGTGTCCAGGATCCTGTTCCTGGATATCCAAAGCCACCACCCGGATTTTGCCAGTAAAACTGCTCACCATAGGTGGGTTGTGTTTGTTTATCCCAAAACCAGCGGCCAGCTTCCTCATATTCCATAACAGGCTGAATGCTTATCCAATAGTGGCCTTGCGGCAAACTTACAAGTGAAGGGAGCAGGACATCGAGGTCGCCTTCAGGTGCAGGGCCAACGGGAACCATAAAAAAGGCATGTAATTCAGGGCCTGGTGAATTGTTGTCATCTTCATATAAAAAAATATTTACAATTTCAACAGGGCCACCGGGAGGTTCATTGGAATATGATCCCGAAAAAAATAGTGATTCAATTTTCCAGGGTAGTCCTTCGGGAACAAAAAAGTCATCTGCAGCCTGGCAGTCCAGTGTTGGATAATCGGGATACCTCTGGCTGGGAATTGCCCCTTCCAGCGAGGGCTGTGCAAGTTGCTCATAGAGCACTGCTTTTGCATCTGTGTGGTTTTTACTGGATTTAAAATCATGTATTGGCGGGCTTAGTTGGCCGTAAACAATAGTACATAACAATACACTTGCTAAAATTAAGAAAAGTTGTTTTTTCATAAATCTTTAGTTTTATTTGCCGGGTTAACAAATCAATTAATACATATAAAAATCTAATGTTATAATCAGCTTCAGGGTTTTGGTGAGGCGAAATATTTATAACAATCAGCAAAAATATTAAAATTATTGATAATGGTTTGCCATGCGACCTGGTTGGGTGTACGACAAATTGCATTCTTGTTCAAAACAATAAAAAACTGTGGATGTTTGGCTCCAGAGGAGCCGAATATTAGTGGATGATATTGTCATTATAGAACAGGGCGCCGCGTAGTGGTGCGATATATTTTCTCTGTGTTCCTGAAACATTCCCCCAAAGGGGCAGGCTGCACCTCTGGCGCGGTGATGCCTGATTGCCTGGGATATTTACCAACATTTGGCCCCGCTGGGGCTGGACTAATAGCTTTGATCCATTATGAGTTGAATCGTGACGCATTGTGTACAATTGATCCGTGCATAAACCTTATTGTGCAATTTGTCGTGCACCCACCTGCTTGTCAAGGTATGACTGTCATTCCTTTATGGGTAAGGGTTTGCATCCTTTTTAGTCTTGGATAATGGTAGTGTCGGTTGTTAAATGAAACATCCATGACAAGATTTTTTTGACACATATGAGCAGAATTAATTTTCGGCTGCTCTACAAAATACTTTGTTTAATAGAAAATGCATTTATTCATGATTATTCTCAATAGCGTGAGAATAATGAGGTAAATATTAAGGTAGTTATTTACTTGAAAACACCAGCAACAAGCTTCAATTTCTTTGGTAGGATGAGAACAAAAAACATGGCTACCACAGCAATGCGGTAGAATTTAATCTAAAAATAGAGGGAATAATTCGAGGAGCCTGATTTAGGCTTTTTCGTTTTCAACCACCACTATAATTTCACAATGGGTTAAAACACCAAATAGCGGTGTACGCTTACGGTACAAAACACTGGAAATTCTTTCCTTTAATAAATTTGTGTTGGTATTAAATTCGTGCAGTCCCTTCAATTCTTCAACACCAGCCTTTAAATCTTCGATATTCAAATCTTCCTGCTTGCCCTGAGCCCTGTCAACACCTGTAAAGTAGATGGCCACCGGGCTGATACGATTTACTTTAAATTCTTTCCCATGGCCAATGCCCAGAAAAAAGCCGTCTTCATTTAATTTTGTTTTAATGACATCGATGATAACATCCGGTGTTTTTGTAATGTACTTTGTGTTAAAGGTGTAATTGCTCATTGTATAGTTTTGTGATGTTCGTCGTAATTGCTATTTAAAAGATGCAATTTTGACTGTTTTTCATAATTCTACAAAGGTAGTAACTTTAATGATTAATAAAACACCAGATTAAAAGTATCATTTTTCACTTCCGAAAATAAAATGACTAAACAACCCACTAACAAAAGGATACA
>CAZBDF010000505.1:0-3566 GCA_964490385.1 uncultured Lentimicrobiaceae bacterium
TGATTTTGGTAAGGACGCATTTGAGGATCTCCTCGAAAGCCAATCAGAAAAAGATCAAAACTACATCCTCATCGATGCCGGCGTTTCGGGTTTAAATTACTCCTTTGCCAAATGCTGTAACCCCATAGCCGGAGATAAAATTTTCGGTTTTGTAACCGTAAACCATGGAATAAAGATTCACCGGACTGGATGCCCCAATGCCAAACAAATGTTGTCCAAAAATCCTTATCGCGAGATAGCAGCCAGATGGAAGGATAGCAAAACGAAGAAAATTTTTGTTACAAATCTCAAAATTATTGGTAGCGATAGGATTGCAATCGTGAATGACATTACAAGGATTATTTCGGAAGATTTGAAAGTGAACATGAAAGAATTGAAGTTTTCTACTTCCGGAAATAAGTTCATTGGTTTAATCAAAGTTCAGATCCGTGATGCAGACCACCTGGGTTTTTTGAAAAAGAAACTGATGAATATTAAAGGTGTGAGTAAGGTGGTGAGGTTCGAGGGAAAGCTACTTGAACCTAAGGCTAAAGATGATGATTTAGGTGAATGAAGCCCAAAAACCTAATCGTGTTTGGCGTTGCTAGTTAGCACGAGACCTGGAAGGTTTTTTTGATAAAAGATCTGTCTGTTTTAATGAACCTGCCGATTCGATAGAAATCAAACATTCCAGGTCTTCAGGTTGGATTTTGAATCTAGTAAACACTTAATCGTTCCCTGTCCCCGGTAGCATAGGCACAAACACAAAGCCTCCATGGTATTCTTCTTTGTATTCGTTTTCCGAAAGTTTAAAAATCCTTACCATGGTCTGATGGCCACTCTTGCCAACGGGAGCCACCAATATTCCTCCCACTTTTAACTGGTCTTTCAGGGCATCAACCATTTGCGGGATTGCAGCGGTAATGATGATCCTGTCGAAAGGTGCAAAAGTAGGCAGGCCCTGGTAACCATCACGGTTAAAAGCCTTGACATTGAAGCGGTGTTTTTCGAAAAATTTCTTTACCGATTTATAGAGCTTCGTTTGCCGCTCCACACTAAAAACCTTTGCCCCCATCTCCAATAAAACACAGGCCTGGTATCCCGATCCGGTGCCAACTTCAAGTACCTTCATCCCCTTTTCTACTTCCAGCAACTCGCTCTGAAACGCAACAGTGTAGGGCTGCGAAATAGTTTGTCCCGACCCGATGGGAAAAGCCTTGTCCTGGTATGCAAATTCAAGAAAAGAAGAATCCATAAAATAATGCCTGGGGACCCTGCCAATCGCTTCCAATACATTCTGATCCCTGATGCCTTTATCAATCAAGCCATTTACAAGTTGTTTCCTCAAGCCCTTGTGTCTGTAGGTGTCAGTCATTTGGCGAAATTAATAAAAGTCCATTGAATTGGAATGATAAAAAATCTTTCCACCGTTGCTGCTTGCCGTTTGAAGTTTATCATCCAATTTAATCAGATTTGTCAATATGAAAAATGAAAGCTCCTATAGCCTGATCGAAAAACTTCAAACTCTCTGCTGTCACATTAATATCGTTCTTTCTTCTGCTCTACGGCCCAAGCCCTTTGCTCTTTGCCCTATGCTCTTTGCTCTTTGCTCTTTGCCCTATGCTCTTTGCCCTTTGCCCTATGCTCTTTGCCCTATGCTCCCTGCCCCTTACCCTATGCTCTTAACATCTTTCCACCGGCGCTGTTAGCCGTTTGAAGTTTGAAAATCATTCCTATCAGATTTGACAATAATGAGAAGTGAAGGCACTTAATTCCTGATCGAAAAACTTCAAACTATCCTTTGTCACAGCCATCTCGCTCTTCGCCCTCAGCTCTCTGCCCTTCGCCCTTTGCTCTCTGCTCTTTGCTCTCTGCCCTTCGCCCTCTGCTCTCTGCCCTCTGCCCTCTGCTCTCTGCCCTCTGCCCTCTGCTCTCTGCTCTTCGCCCTTTGCTCTCTGTCCTCTGCCCTAAGCTCTGCGCTCTAAGCCCTCCCCTCTTCAATTTTCCCACTTTTCCATCTTTCCACTTCCTTCCGAAGTAAAATAATTTACATTTGCACAAAATTTAAAACTATGCTAAAAATTGGTGTTTTGGGTGCCGGACATCTCGGCAAAATTCATATTAAATGTATCAAAGAAATTGAGCAATTCGATCTGGTAGGATTTTATGATCCCAATGACGAAACCGCTACAAAAGTTGAAAAGGAATTTGGGCTGAAAAGGTTCAACTCGCTCAACGATATAATCGATGCGGTGGATGTGGTGGACATTGTTACACCAACGGTTTCGCATTTCGAATGTGCTTCGCAGTCGTTAAAAAAATCGAAGCATGTGTTTATCGAAAAACCAATTGTTACCACGCCCGATGAGGCACGTGAGTTAATAAAAATTGCCGACGAAGCAAGTGTGAAAGTTCAAGTAGGGCACGTGGAGCGTTTTAACCCTGCGTTTCTGGCTGCACAATCCTACATCGACAATCCGATGTTCATCGAGACCCACCGTTTGGCATTGTTCAATCCACGTGGCACGGATGTCCCGGTTATCCTCGATTTGATGATCCATGACATCGACATTGTTTTGAGTGTGGTAAAATCGAATGTAAAAAAGATCAGCGCAAGTGGGGTTAAAATTGTTAGCGATACTCCTGATATTGCCAATGCCCGCATCGAATTCGATAATGGTTGCGTAGCTAACCTTACTGCCAGCCGAATCTCGTTGAAGAACATGAGAAAATCAAGGTTCTTCCAGCGTGATGCTTACATTTCAGTCGATTTTCTTGATAAAGAGATCGAGATTGTTAGAATGAAAGACATCGATACTGAGCCCGACGATCCCTTTGCAATGGTCCTTGACCTGGGCGAAGGCAAAGGCAAGAAAGAGATCATGATGGATAAACCAAAAATCGAACCCATCAATGCCATCAAAACCGAATTGGAAAAATTCGCTGAAGCTATTCAAACCAATGTTACACCGGCAGTAACTATCAACGATGGTTACATGGCACTTGATGTGGCCTATAAGATTTTGGGTAAAATTTCACACTAAAACATCCTGTTCGATAATCGTTGTTTCCGTGGAAGAAAAATAACTTTTTAAACAGAATTGCAAAATACCGAAAAAGCAATATAAAATCCGTATTTTCGTTTCCATTTTCTAATTCTGACAAGGATTTGCGCATGGCAAAAGTGTTTTTTAAACTGGTTTTTGTTTCCATCATTATTCTGGTAAGTGTTTCTTCCTGCAAGCAGGACGATCTCAAACCGGGTATCCCTGCATTTGTTCAGGTTGATACCATGACTTTCAATACTGTGTATGTCGATCAGGGAACGTCCATGCAGAAGATTAGCGATGTCTGGGTGTATGCCGACGATGAGAGTATTGGTGCTTTCGAAATGCCATCATCCGTTTCGATACTTAAAAGCGGGAATGGAAAACTGAGACTTGAGGCGGGCATCAAACTCAACGGTATATCTTCAACCCGTTTACCCAATCCCTTTTTCGAACCAATTATTATCGAAGATTTCAACTATGTACCCGACAGTGTAAGCTATGCTAATTTTGGGACAACATATTGAGCAACTGTTGTGT
>CAZBDF010000506.1:0-3564 GCA_964490385.1 uncultured Lentimicrobiaceae bacterium
CTTTTTATTGCGTTTCTTCTTTTTTCATTTTTAGAGGTCCTTAAACTCAAAAAGGAACTCCGAATTACAACTTATACGTGAACATCACCATTGGTTTTTTAGCTTCTGGGTTGTAGTAATAGCCCACATCCACCTTTGAGAGCATACCCCTGTTTTTGGCATTGTTTGCCTGGATGCCTGTCCAAATCAGGTCGATGACCCAAATACCTGCAGCAGTGTACATTAATGCATTCTGGTTTTTTTTGTAGCCTTCAGCATCACTAAACAATTGATCCCGCTCGCTTGCTGTGGTCGAGTAGCGGTAATCCTGGTAGGTTTTATCAGCTTTGTTATTAAAATAAATTGCTCCGCCAATGGATGCATAACCAGCTATTCCCATCACCCAATAAGCCCCACTACCTTTTACGCTCCTGTTGCCCCAACCCGGAAAAATCAGTGATTGGAGCAGGGCATTTCCAACGCTAATCCTCTCCCGGGAATTGGGTCCAGGTGATGTATAAGCAGGTTGCGCGTAGGTAGTGGTTACCTCCTGTCTGATATTTACATCAACCGAAATCTGATCGTTGATAGCAACTTTGTCCTTCTTTGCATTCCAGACTACCCTTTTGTTCGGTCCACCATAAATCCCGGAGCCAACATTACCGGTGAAATTAGAAGCAATCAGGTTTTTGCCGTTGGGGTTGAATACATTTATGTTTACAGTAAAAGTTTCCTCTGTATTACTATTGTTGATATCGTAGGTGATAATCATGTTTTCGCCATCTTTAAAAAAAGCTACATTTTCGACCCTGGCCTGTGTTTGGCCTATTGAATTTAAGGCAATCAGCATGAGTAAGCATAAACCAAATATCTGTTTGTTGATGTTAAATATTTTCTTCATTGTTGTCGTTTTTTTTTTTGATTAGCGCTTCGATTGCTTCATTGACGATACTTCGGTGAACGAAAGGCCTGTATCCTTTTTATGGGGATTTGCTATCGGGCCCGGAAGAAGCATTTGTTCTTCACCACTTTCGTTGGAAGCAAAAACCTGCAGGTTCCAATTGAAATCTAAATCAGGGTTTCCTATTGACAAGGCCATCCAGGTTTGTCCCCCGTCAATAGAAATAAGGTCGCCACTTTCGGTAATCGCGGGCCCTTCATCTACTCCAGCCGGAAAAGCACCAATGGGTTGGCTCTGGATCCAATACGCGGGATAGAGGGGCTGGCTTGCATCGATGACATAGGGTGTTTCCAAAATCACCTCATTCCATTCCTCGGGTTCAATTGTTTCCACATCCTGCAAGTATTCAAGTTCGGTACCGTTTTGGCCGGTATAAATTTCGATGCTATAGGTTGTTGGAAAACTATTGAGTGGGAAAAACCTGAATTTGGTTATTTTCCATCCATCATAGTTTACCAGTTGGTTGGGCTCGAACCTGATGGCCACATCAAAATCACCACCATTATTCAAGCCAATCCCATCATAATTTTCGCCATTATCATAATGTAGCCACTCTCCCGTGCTGGTATAAAAACTCAATTGCCCACCATAGGCTGTGCCATATGAATTCTGGGCATAAGCCCTGACATAATATGTTTTGTCGGGGCTTAAGCCCGAGAATTGATGCTCGAATTCCCCGGTTCCGGAACCATTATCCGAACTCATATCATCAAGGCTTGGGTTTTGATTCAGACCAATGCAAAATCCCCTTAATGTTACCGGGGCTGAACCTTCGCTGGTAATACTTCCTGCGCAGGTGGCCGAAGTTTCCGTGACATCAAACACCAGATTTGTTGTAACAACCGGCAGGTCGAGGTTCTCCAGGGTGCTAAATGACTTTGTTGCCCCGTAACTAACATAACCGCCTTCACTTATTTCGGCATAAGCCCTGAAATAATAGGTCGTATTTAGGTTAAGGTCTTCAATTGGTGAAATATAAACAACGGTTGGTGGATTATCTCCCAGATCCAGTTTATTATCAGCAACCGTTGGATCAGTTGTCAATGCATAAACAAAACCATAGCTTGAAACATCAATTCCGCCAAGGTCAACAATTTTACCATTCAGGGTGGCACTTGTTTCGGTAATGTAAGTTGCATCCAGGGTTTCGATGGACAAATCCTGAGTGGTAAATGATAATGCACCGCCATAGGCTACTTCGCTGCCTGTCCCTAATTCGGCATAAGCCCTGAAGAAATATGTAGTATTTGGTTGAAGGCCCACAACAGAAATGTTGCATATCCCCAGTCCTGCAACGCCTGGGCCAGGTGCTTTGGTGTCGGCAACCGTGGGATTTCCCGAAGTAGAATAACAGCATCCATAGCTGGAAATATCCCCTTCGCCAAGATCGATAATTTCGCATTTAAGCAAGACATTGGAAATTCTAATATCTATTGGGTTAGGGGCTATGGTTTTGATCATCGTTTCGCGTTCGATGTCGAGTTTTTTACATGAATTATACAGACCGGCAATGAAAATTGAAACTACCGTCAGTAGGATAAGTTTGCTTAGTTTTTGCTTCATAGATAGCATTTTTTTTCGGTAATTTGGTAAATTGAATAGACCGTTTAACGGGAAAAAGTGCTCAAAATTGTTCATTAAAAAGAAGATTCCATGTCCGCCAACTTGCAGAGAAGGGAGTGCCACATCGTACCAGATAGTGCGGTGGGATTTGGGGTTAGATGGGGCCTATATTAGCGGCTGTTTGATTGGAATCGAATGTAGCGGCTAAACAATTGCGAAATTTATTTTTTAAAATCACATCCTGCCTGAAGAATTTTCGATAGGTTTGTGCGGCTAAAATTTCTATTATATACTTTGGTAATTCATCTGATGATAAAATCGACTACAAGACTTATTTTCTTCACTGCATTGGTGAGTTTATTTATTGGCCTCAGTGCCTGCGATAAAGAAGATGATAGTACGCCAAAAATCCTGCTCACGGAAAAGCAATGGAAGCTCACTTCCTGGATCAGCACACCAGCCTATGAAGTAGAAGGGCAATTGATAAGTAATGTTTATACCCTATTGCCTGTTTGTGCGCACGACGATTTTCTAGTTTTCAATGCGGATGAAACAGTGATCAAAGATGAGGGCGAAGAAAAGTGCAATGAATATGAACCGCAAACTACTTCAGGTACATGGCTCTTTAACAACGATCAAAGCATTTTGAGAATTACTTTTGAAAATGATGAAACGGATTATGTTATAGGTGAGGTAAGCGATAATTTTTTAATTCTTAGAAGACAGGAAGTGATTGGGTCAGTCACAGGGAATGTTACCTATGAATACCTTATTACTTATACGAGGATGTAGGGTTGAGGGCTGGATGACGGTGACGGATGACGGATGCTGGATGACAGATGACGGAAGACGGAAGACGGAAGACGGAAGACAGAAGGGAGAAGACAGAAGACAGAAGACAGAAGACAGAAGACAGAAGACGGAAGACGGAAGACGGAAGACGGAAGACGGAAGACGGAAGACAGAAGGGAGAAGACAGAAGACAGAAGACAGAAGACAGAAGACGGAAGACAGAAGACAGAAGACAGAAGACAGAAGACAGAAGACAGAGAAGGAATCTT
>CAZBDF010000507.1:0-3564 GCA_964490385.1 uncultured Lentimicrobiaceae bacterium
TCGATGAGGTAGGAAATCCTGCAGGGGTCAGCATTTTTAAGAAGCGGTGCAACAACCTGTTGCGCATTTTCCAGTACATCTTTGTCGGTCTCCCCTGTAACCTCAGGAGCGGGCGCACCACAACCGAAGCCGGTAATGCCCGTGTTTGTGGTCAACTTTAAAAAAACATTGCTTGCCGAATCGAAGGTTTCATAGGCAATGGTATAAGGCTCGGAAAGCTTCATGTTTACCGGCCAGAATTCAATATTTATAATTTTCATTTTAATAGCGTTTTTGAAAAATTTCTTCCAACGAAAGGCTTTTTAAATCCTCTACCAAAACCACGAGGTGGGCAATCATCATTTCCCAGATTTTCTCTCCCTTTTCGGCCGTGGCTTTTGTTGGGTCTCCCATCACACCACTTTCCGAAAACCGTTTGGTATAAGCATACCAGGGGATTCCTCGAACGGATGAAAAATTTAAATAGCGCGAAGCAAAATCGGGTATTGAAGATTTAGCCAAATCCATTTTTACCAGGTGTGGCCTTGTGGCGAGGCTGGTGCTCGTTTCTACTTCCCCTGCATGAACATCGTTGGTGGTTTCGGTAATTTTATCAATGTCGAAATCAGAAGTTTCCCCGGTATCCACGCAAGTGAAAATCCTTGCATCCTGATTTATCATCTGCGCAGCATACTTCAGAGTAGGACTGTTGTCGCCATGCCCATTGAGGATGATGAGTTTTTTTATCCCGTTCCTGGCCAGGTTCATCCCAATCTCGTAAACCAATTTCGATAAGGCATCATTAGAGATGCTGATGGTGCCCTTGAAGTCGTTGTGATGATAGGAAACACCATAAGGGATTAATGGAAGAACAAGTGGTTTTGGGTTGCTGCAAGCCTCGGCCACACGCTTTGCCAGGTAGTCGGCATCATACGAATCGACATCCAGTGGCAAATGTGGCCCATGCTGTTCGATAGCCCCAACAGGAAGTATCGCGACATCAATAAGCTTCAACTTTTCCTCGGCTTCGGGCCAGGTGAGCTCGGCCCACAGGTATTTTGACTGAAGATCCTGCGCTCCACCATTAGCAAAATTTTCAATCACATCCGGGTCATGCTCAAAAGGGAAATAGGTATCAATTAAAGGATCATTCAACGCATCAAAATCTTTCCAGCGTCCGCCTGATCTTTGAACTGCCCCGTCGGAATAATGAAGGAATATACTGTATAGCTTTTTACGCAAATCGGTAGGTATTGCATTGATAGGCGACCGATCATTGTCGAAACGTAACTTTAAGGTTTCAGGATTTCCTTTTACGGCCCCCTCTTTTTGGATAAGGCCTTTCTGGTTCAACATAAAATACAACTGCCTGGCATCCTCTCCGATTTGTTTTACATTTTTATTTTCCAACTCCCTAAGGCAATGTTCTATCTGATCCTGCGTAAAGCCACATCGCCGGGCATCTTCATCCACTGCTTTTAAAATACCCACAATCCGCCTACATTTTTCGCATTTACCGCAGGGATATATCCGTTCGTCCCTTTGATGACTGGCATGACATGAGATTTGGTGCTGCTGTAATTCGGGGTATCTCTTGGTAAGTATTTTTTGAATGAGCAATTCTGATATCGGCCTCAATATCGAAAACTGACTGATGGCCCATCCTTTTTTCAGGAAAAACCTGCTCATTGCTTCATCAAAATATTTGCTTTGATCGTAATAACCCGAGTAATGCGTAATCCCGTTAAATGTTCTTTTCTGTGAAGAATCGTATTCATCCCCAATCAACAAGCGGCTGATGCCCCGTTTTTTCATCAATGGAAGTACACCAAATAAAAATACGGCAACCGTCCAAAGCCGGATGGGGTAGTCGTCGGCGCGAAGTGTATTGAAATCAGGACGGATAAAATCCAGGTGGCGCAGCATCCAATTGAACAGGCGGTCGCTGTTTGTCCAGACCCTTGCAGTATTGGGCACATTTTCCTTAAAATGCCTGTAGCTGTTCAAGGCAGTGAACCAATGGCGGCCCGACTCATTTACAAAAATGGGATGGGCCTCTTTCCCTATCTCGTTTATCAGGCCATAGCTTAACAAACTATCTTTTCCCCCGCTGGATAAAATGCAATGCTTGAGCTTATCGGTTTCCCAATATTCCCATTTTACCTTTTTTACCGAACCAGGGATTTCGAATTGTATGTCGGCACGTGTGTACCTTTTCTGTTTGATTAAAGGTAAATCTTTGAAGTCGCCGTTTAAAAATGGATTGGGCAGGAGCAGTTTATTCACGTAAATTTCGCGTGAAGTATTCTCCATCATATCCAGGATAAAGCGCTTATCGGTATTATCGAAAAGTCCTTTAAAGGTGATTTTTTTACAAAATAGTCCATAGTTCAAAGCCACCTGTGCACCGATGAGCGAGGCAAGGTTTTGGTGTCCCCCGTCCCCCATATCAAATACATCTTCCTCGTATTTATACTCCAGGTTGTGTGTGGATGATTCATCGCCTTTCACCACGGTGTAAGGCATCGAAAGTTTATTGGGTTTCAATTCTACAGGCCCTACCACCAATTCATCAATTACCTCGATGATGGCGAGAGGGTCGGTGTTTTTATCAGATTGTGTTGTTTTCATTTTCAAAACGATTATTTATAATTCAATTAAATGATTATCCTCAAAAGTGCTTTTTTTAATTTTTTCCTGCGCGACTCCTTTGTCCCCGTAAGAGGAGGCCTACGCTAATTGGATTTTATTTCCGATTGATGATTTTTGAGTGTTGATTTTTTGCCAGAGGCATCCCAATGGGAGATTTGTTGCCACGTGATAATCAGGAACATCTTAAATCAAAAATCGTTAATCTTCAATCATAAATCCATGTCAATTCCTTGACTTATTAGCATTGCCTTGCCTGCTCGGCATGTTAGAGGGGAGCAGGAAGGATTCTCATTTTATGCTTGATTTCAAGAAAGGAATTAAAGCAGCAACAAGTTTTTCCGGTCCATGCACCAGCACATCTGAAGTAGGCAGGCCGGTTTCCCTTTCGATTTTTTCGCAAGCCACATCAATCTCATCAGGTTTCAAATCTTCGTGATTAACTGCAATAGCAACCACCTTTTTGCCGGATAGCACCTCGATGGCACGTATCTGATGTTCGATCGGATGGAGCGGGTATCCGGGAAAGCCATCATAATCAAGTCTTGCCGGGGCATGTTGAAGGATGACGATATCGGGCCTGCCTGCGGCAAGTAATTCAAAACCTCCGGGGTAAGCCGGGTTCATTAAACTCCCCTGCCCCTCAAGCACAATTACATCGGGTTTTTCGTTTTCCCAGCAGGAATAAACCGCGTGTTCAATTTCACCAGAAACGAAATCATTCACCACCGAATCCATCACCATGCTGTATTTCGCCCCTTGCAACCATGCTGTCTGGCCGGTGCCAATCAGCTCTGCCTTGTAACCTTTATCCCTGAAACCAAAAACTACCCGCCAGGCAGTTGTTCTTTTTCCAACTGCTGAATCAGTTCCCAGAACTGCAATTTTCAAGGCTTTCACCTTTTCGATGTTGCCCGTGAAAAAATGGAGGTCTTT
>CAZBDF010000508.1:0-3559 GCA_964490385.1 uncultured Lentimicrobiaceae bacterium
TGTGAGAGGTTGAATGTTACTAACAATTTCCATAGTTAGTTCCGGAATTTCAATCTCAATATCGACATCAGCTTCCAGATCGAGAATTTGCTGGAGGTCGAGATAGGACAGGTCTAGCTGGTTTTCGTAATTAATTACGCTTAGTTCTTCTCGTGCGCCCTGAGCTTCCATTTCAAGCAGGCTGCCACGTGCGAGCGTTCCGGCTTCAACCATTTTCGATGTCCGATCGATTTGTTCCTTTGTAATTTGGGCTTGTTCCTGTGCAACTTTGAGCAATTCCTTGTTAAAGAGTATCTGAAGATAAGCCCGTGTGAGCATCAAGGAAATATCGTCCCGCATCTTATCGGCATTGTATTGGCTGGCTTCGTAATCAATTTTATCACGTTTAATTTGGTTTTGCTTTTGCAAGCCCCCGAAAAGTGTCATGTTTGCATCCACACCCATATTGCCCTGATTGGTTCCCTGGGTATAATAAAAATAATTGGTCTGGTCAAGCGTACGGCCCCAACTCCAACTAAAATTTGTACTCCCGTTTAGATTGGGCAGCATGCTCAATTTACTCTGCAATAAATCTGCCTCCATCGACTCAATAGCCAACTCGCTTTGCTTGATCTGGATATTGTTCTCGATACCGTAATTAATGCAGTCTTCAAGCGTCCAAATCCTTTGTTGTGCATTTACATTTCCAAATCCGGCAATTAGCAGGATGAAAATGAACAGGACAATCATTTTTTTCACAATACTTACTTTCTTCATTTCTGTTGCTTTTACTATCATTAGGTCAGTTTCTCTGTGATTTATCAAAATAAAATAATCATGCGGGGATATCGAAAAGTATGCCATTTTTATAAATGGCTGTTTTTCAATCAATCAGAATTATTCTGAGCCTTAGCCGCCTTCAATGTGTCCACAAAAATACATTCAATGTTCGAATATGGACATGGATTTGGGAAAAAACAATGATTTAATGATTAAATGCGCCAATGTTGAGCGAAGCGAAATCCCGCCTTTGCGGGAATAAAAGGATTCAACAATTCAAAGATTCAAAGATTCAAAGATTCAAGGATTCAAAGATTCAGGATTTGCTGATTTACGCATTTAAAGATGTGGTCATCTAATTTTTGAATTAGGAATTCGGAATTTTGAATTCTTTTTTTTCAGATTCAAGGATTCAACGAGATAGAATATCACTTGCCGTGCACCCAATTTGTCTGATTCGATCAATTATTTGCGTATTTATTCATTTTCTCCTTCTCGAAAGGATTCCTAAGTTTCAAAAATATTTCCACAAAAAAGAGCCACAAGTTCGGTACTTTTGCGATCATTTTTTAATTTTACAAAAAAATTATCCATACTCTCCAAATAGTTACATCATGAAAAATTTGACAACATTCATTCTGGCTTTATTCCTTTTTTCTTCAATGAACCTAAGTGGCCAGCACGACCACAGTAAATGCAATCACAAGCAAAGTTTCGATCGCTCATTGATTAGTGATACACTGGATGCATTGAGTTATGAAATTCATTTGAACGAGATAAATACCACAGCTCAAACCATAGATGGAACATGCAAAGTTGTGCTTGCATCGAAGATTGATGGATTGGACCATCTTACCCTAGAGCTGTTGGATCTCACCGTAAGTGAAGTAAAAGTGGAGGGTAGTATTGTAACTAATTATCAGCACAGCAACCCATTTCTTTATATTCCTCTTTCATCTCCAATCAATACCGGCGATGAAGTTGAAGTTGAAGTGAGCTATTCGGGGCAACCTTTTCATGAGGGTTGGGGCGGTTTCCATTTCAGCGGAAGCTATGCTTTTAACCTGGGTGTTGGCTTTGTGTCGGACCCACATAATTTGGGAAAGGCATGGTTCCCCTGCATCGACGATTTTCACGACAGGGCTTTTTACGAGATGTTTGTTACTGTGGAAGAACCAAAGAAAGCAGTTTGCGGTGGTACTTTGCTTGAGGTGATTGATAACGGAAATGGGACAAACACCTTTCATTGGAAAATGGAAGATGATATTGTAACTTACCTGGCATCAGTTGCAGTGGGTGAATATGAAAATGTGCCATCGGTTTTTGAATCGATGACCGGCGAAGATATTCCTATTGGTATTTACGTGAGGCCAGCTGATACTTCCAAAGTTGCCGGTTCATTTGCAAATCTTATCCAGGTACTTGATGCTTATGAAAGCTATTTTGGGCCTTATCCCTGGGAAAGGGTTGGATATGTTGGGACAGCCATCGGCGCCATGGAACATGCTACCAATATTGCCTATCCACATGGCAGTATAAATGGAAATACTTCCAATGAATGGTTGTTTTCGCACGAGCTTTCGCACATGTATTTTGGCGACCTGGTTACCTGCGAATCAGCCGAAGATATGTGGCTGAATGAGGGCTGGGCTGTTTTTTGTGAATTGATGTATCGGGAAGGGATTTATGGAGTGGCCGAATTACGTGAGGAATATCGCGATAAGCATTTCAATGTGCTGCACAAAGCGCATATTATCGATGATGGATACAGGGCTTTGTATGGCATACCAACTGAATACACATATGGGGAAACAGTTTATCAAAAAGGTGGGATTGTTACGCATACATTGAGGCATTACATGGGTGACGATTTGTTTTTCCCTGCCGTTCAGGCTTATCTCGATGAGTATCAAAGTAATTATGCCACATCATGGAATTTGAGGGATGCCCTGGGCCAGCATTCAGGAATGGACCTGACCGACTTTTTTGATGCCTGGGTTTTTGCACCCGGATTTCCGGAGTTTTCAGTTCGATATTTTTCGATTGAAACCAATGGTGACAATTTTGACGTAACCGTAGTTGCAAACCAAAGGCTTAAAGGTACAACTGAGTTTGCCAATTCCAATAGGGTTGAGGTGACCTTTATGGATGCCCAGTGGCAAATGGAGACTCACGTGATGGAGTTTTCGGGTGAAGAGGGAAGTCAATTCTTTTCGGTGGGAATTTTACCGGTGTTGGTAATGATGGATTATTATGATAAAGTTGCTGATGCAACAACAGACCAGGATTTGGTGATTGATGGTACGGGGGCGGCAGGTTTTTCGGATGTGTATTGCGAACTTGAGGTGGATGAAATTCCGGAAGGTGATTCTGCCTTTGTCAGGATTACCCATCGCTGGGTGGGTGCCGATCCGATGATAACACCACAGGAAGGCCTCACTTTATCCGATTACCGTCACTGGCGCATTGACGGGATATTCCCTGAGGGATTTGTGGCTTCGGGCAGCTTTTTCTACAATAAATACAACAACCTTGATAACACCTTGCTTACCGATCCCAATGACTCCATCATTATTTTATACCGGCCAAATGCTTACACCGATTGGCAATCTGTGGATTTTGTCCGCACCGGGAATTCCAACGTGGGTTATATCAACGTCCCCAACCTCCAAAAAGGAGATTACACCCTTGCAGTTTGGGATGATTTATTTGTTGGTGTTAATGACGAAAAGGTTTCAGCTGAAGAAAGTATTATTGTTTTTCCCAATCCGGCAAGTGAAAATGTGATTATTGATTTTGG
>CAZBDF010000509.1:0-3546 GCA_964490385.1 uncultured Lentimicrobiaceae bacterium
CCTGTCTTTTGCAATACCGATGCCGGTGTCCTTCACGTAGAATTCCACTTCGCCACTGAGCGTAGTCGAAGTGTCCTTTTTTAATTTGGTTGTTGATTCAGTTAGTGAGCTTGTCGAACTAATCGAAACACCAAATTCTATAGCCCCTTTCTCGCTGTACTTAATCGCATTTTTAATGAGATTTGTTAGAATAGCATAGACTTTCTCGCGGTCGGTTATCAGAACGGCTTCACTTGCAGGCAAAGAAGATTTGAATGAAAACTGCATTCCTTTCCTTTCAACCTCAGGTTTAAAGAAGGTAAACAAGTATTCGCTTTGCTCGCGGATGTTGGTTTCGGTGAGCAGCACTTCCATCTGCCCGGCTTCAATTTTTGAAATATCGATGAGGTCGTTGATGATGTTGAGCATGCGTTCGCCGCTTTTTTCAATAATCCCGATATACTTTTGTTGCTTTTTGCCAGTCAGGTTTGGTTCTTTTAATAAGTCGGCAAAACCCAGGATGCCATTCATGGGCGTGCGGATTTCGTGGCTCATATTGGCAAGGAAAGCTGATTTGAGGCGGTCACTTTCTTCTGCATGTTCTTTGGCTTTAAGGAGCTCATTTTCTGCTTTTTTGCGTTCGGTAATATCTCTGAACTCGACCGCACGGGCAATTTTTCCTTTGTAGGGTATCATTCGGGCCTCTAGCCTTACCGGATATCTTTCTCCATTTTTCCGAATCCCCTCAACTTCATAAGGTTTTTCGTATTCCGACAGTATATTTGCCATTACTTTTTCCCTGTCTTCAGGGCAAAGTAAAGTTAAGCCATCCATCCCAATGAGTTCGGCATGGCTGTAACCTGACATTGTGCTCAGTCCCAAATTGCAATCCAAAATAATCCCCTTGTCATGTATGGCAATTCCCCCGAAGGAGGCATTGTGCAAAGCCTTAAAACGTTCTTCACTTTTCAGAAGTTCCGTTTGGGTTTTAAGGATTTGTTGTTCGTTTTTTTTACGTGAACTGATGTCGATGGTTGAACCATAAATTGTAAGTTTATTGTTTTCGAATTGGGCCTGGCCTTTTGACGAGAACCAGGCTATTTCGTTATTGCTTTTTTTTACCTGGTACTCGAATGAAATAAAAGTATATGGGTTTGAGATGCCTTTTTTGATTTTTTCCATTGCAGGTACGATGAACTCAGGCTCGATATATTCGACATATTTATGCCAACTATTGTTAATGGTACCTTTTTCGAGCTTTAAAAATTCATCTACAACTTCCGATATATAGCCGTTAACAAAATTCCCTTTCTCATCGATATCGGTTTTCCAAACAACATTAGGGATGTTTTCATTTAATAATTTAATCTGGTTCAACTTTTCATTAAGCGCACCCTGGGCTGCTTTTCGCTCACTAATATCCCGGAAAACGCAGTGTGTCCTCAGGAAGTCCCCCAAATCATCAAATTCAACTTTTACCGTAAATTCCGCGGTGATGTATTTGCCCTGCTTATCCCTCAACAGAAATTCAATGTCCCGGATGATGCCCGGCTTTTGTATGTTTTTAGGAAACAAACGCTGAAAGGCCTCTTTTTGATGGGGATGTAAAAAGTTGCCAAACCACTGCCCAACTACTTCATTTTGTTTGTAGCCCAATAATTCGAGCCAGGCATGGTTTACCTCCGAAATATTTCCTTTACTATCAAGGGATTGGTAGCCAATGGGTGCATGTTCAAAATATAGCCTGTATTTCTTTTCGCTGGCCATTAAATCTTGTTCTGCCTTTTTCTGCTCCGAAATATCCTGTGTAATAATTTGGATGCCAATAAGCTCGCCATGTGGACGTGTTACCCGCGTGTAGGTACTCAGGAACCAGTAGGTTCCGGTTGGAAGTGCTATCTCATCCTGGTAGCTTATAGCTTCCTCCGAAATAATTGCTACATTTATCCTTCTCAAATATTCTTCTGCTCGTTTTTTTGGGAACAACTCATAAAGGTGTTTCCCGGTAAAATCCTCCGGCTTGCCACCCATATTTTTTGATGCAATTTCGTTGAACCCAATTACACGGCCATTGGGTGAATAGTACCCAATTCCCAGGCCGGCAGATTCGTAAAGCAAACGATATTTTTCTTCGCTTTCCGCCAACTTGTAATCAACGTTAGGGTCCAGCATTCCTTCAAGGGTAGCAATTTGTTGTTCGAGCTGTTCAACTTTCTGAACTAATTTCCTGTAGCTTGGTTTTGATTTACTTGTCATTGATCGGCTATATTGCGTTGATAAAATTTTTGTTGAATGATTTAGATAGGATGTGGGGTTTGAGATAAAAAGAAGTTCGCCTTTCCCTCTATTTCTTCCCGGCTAATTTCCCTCCAAGCCAGGCCATGGGAATATAAGCAACTGCCAGGTCTAAAACAGTAAACCAGGTTGGTGAAGGAACCATCAATACCATCATAATACCACCAATCAGGAAAAAGGCACCGATAAGTAAGGCAAGTTTCATTTTATGCTTTACCGCGATTAATGCGGCAATCAGGGCGGCAACAAAAGTTCCCAGGGCATGGGCAAGAAATGGCATAAGAAAATGCCGGGGTTCGAACAGGAGCATAGCAGCTTTTAGTCCTTCGGTAGTTGAGGTATCTGTACCTTCGGGAGGTGGAATAATGGAGCCACTGATTGTGATTATTCCCATGTTCACAACTCCTCCAAGGATAACTCCCGCAATTACTGCTAAAATATTTCTAATGATTGGATGCATGTTGGTAAATGATTTTAAATGTTTGTAAACCGTTTAATTGAGGACTTCCCAAAATTCACTTATTGCCAATACCCCTCCGTTTTTTGGAAAACCAAAAATAGGAAAAATTTGATATTATTTTGGATTTTCTATAATCAATAAATAAAAATCATAGTTAGAAGACAGACACTAAAATTGAATATTAACAAATCATTATGAAACATGAAAAAGACAAAAGGCAAAGCCACTAATTCACGAATTTTGAACGAATAGAATTGAAAAGCCCTGCCAGTCCCGTAGGGACTTTATATTTAAAAAAAATTGCAATGTAACAAACCCACGAGTCCCGTTAGGGACGTAATATTATTAATCAACCTTAAGGAGAGACAGATTTTCCAGGAAAGAAATGTTTGGAACACGGATGACACAGATAACACAGATAATCACTGATCAAAAAATACATAAATCCGGGGAGATCCGTAGAATCTACAGGGCTGTTCAATGCTATTAAGTTTGTTATTCCCTTTTATTTGTTTTCTTCATTGTGAAGCGCACTTACTTTTATATGCGAAAACCCTCCTCCAAAAATACTTGTTTCTCTTGACTAATTCCGTTAGGTACCTAGCAAGTTCCTGCCCACATAACTTTTTAACCCCATATCCATTTTGGCCTGTAAAATTGACTCAGGTACAGTCCTTTTGACGTAAACGCAGTAAAAATATTTGCATTCACCTAATCGCTTGTCGTAAATTTGGGAAATTTATAAACATAATGGTAACTATTTAGCTGGTATGGAAATGAAGTGAATCTTTCGTTTAAATAATTTCAATTGT
>CAZBDF010000510.1:0-3534 GCA_964490385.1 uncultured Lentimicrobiaceae bacterium
AGATAAGTTGAAAACATCGTTAACATGTTAGCAATAGTTGTTCTGAAAGAGCCTAAGGAATTTAAAACTTGATATCAACTTCAAATCATCAAATCACCACGTTTCCAAATTGTCCAGCAATTATTCATCAAACGATTCCTCAAACTCAGGCTTGATGGTAATGCCATCGTATTTTTTTTCAATACCATTTTCGTAGGCAATCACCAGGAAAAGTGTTCCGTCGGGATTGTATTTTTTCCAGTTTCCTTCTTTGAAGCCCATCATATATTCAATCTCGTCTTTCACCTTGCCATTGTCAAAATAATAAAGGTGTTTGCCATTGGGGTTGTCTTCGATAAATTCGCCTTCAAACACGAGTTTGCCATCCGAAGTATAATATTTCCAAACACCATTGCGCATTCCGTACGAATAATTTCCCTCTTCGCGGTGGTCGCCATATTGATAAATCCAGGGGCCTTCTTCCTCTCCCTCAATAAACTCGCCCTCGGCAATGATGGTTCCGTCTTCATTGTACTCAGTGGTCAATCCATCGAGCATACCATCCAGATAGGCTTCTTCGCGCAAAAGTTCGCTTGAGGCATAATACCACATCCAATCGCCCTTGGGCCGGCCCTGCTTGTCGTAAACACCGGTTTGCTCCACATTTCCATTTTTATGATAGTAGGTCCAGCGGCCGGTTTTTACCCCATTCGTATATTTACCTTCAGCTTTTAATTCACCATTAGCGAAATACAATTTCCACTCGCCATCTCTCACCCCATCCTCTTTGGTGATGCCCTCTCCCACAATTTTTCCCCTATCAAAAACATACCCGGCAAGGATTGTCCCATCCTCGGCATACTCGCGCCTAACGCCCTGCGGAACTCCATTACGGTAACTCTGCACAGTTTTCACACGGCCATCAGGGTAATACTCTTTGTCAACAATCAATTGGACAAGTTCTACGGCGTTTTCCTGCTTCTCACCATCCACCCATTTCGCAGTAGCAATCAGTTTACCCGCCTCATCATATGCTTTAAAATAACCATGCTCAAGGTCATTCCTGTAGGTTCCTTCCAATTCGACCAGGCCATTTTCATGGAAAAATTTCCACAATCCCTGCTTACGTTCTTCACTATCCAGGCGATTGATTTTCTCACGCGAAACCACATAGCCCTTTTTGTAAACAGTTAAAGTTACCACCCGGCCATCTTCGCCAAATTCTTTTGAAAGCCCGTTCTCGCGCCCATCAACAAAATAAGTTGTTTTAGCGATTGTTGAATCCGGAAAATACCAGGTTGTCAGTCCCTGCTTAATATCATTTTCAAAATTCTCTTCAATGATTTCGCTTTCGCGGATAGTGGTCCTCAGGCCATTTTTTTGACCTTCCTTATAATTTATCAGCAACACCAAATTACCCTCTTCGCCAAAAAACTTCCATGTGCTGTCTAATAAAAAATTTACCCGCATGCCTTCCGACTTTAAATTTCCGGTTTCGTAATAGGTAAGCCAGTAGCTGTCAGGCTGGCCATCGCGCATTGTACCCTCGCTCGAAACCTGACCGTTCTCGTAATAAAATTTTTGGTAATCGTTGGGGATGACTTCGTTTTGGCCAAGCAGAACACTTGAAAATAATATTAAGAACACAAACAGAAAAGTATATTTGAATTTCATTCGAATCGCTATTTAGAGAAATCAAGAGTAACAGTTTTGCAAATTTAATAATTTACTGCTTGTACGCGATGCAATCGCGGGCTATCTATTCGAGGTTTGTATTTGCACGCGATACAATCGTGCGCTGAGTAACTTGCGGATATCAGATAAAATGCATTATATTTGTTGGGATGGTTTTAATTGACATGTTCGATTAACCAATTATCAAAGAAATTAATTAATGAGAACCAAAGAAATAATAAAACTACCTGAGGGCAGGAGAATAGAATTCAAAGAAGTATTACCTACTTCATCAGACATTGCAAAAACTGTAATTGCTTTTTCTAATGATGCAGGTGGAGAATTATTTATTGGAATTAAAGATAGACCCAGAGCATTAATAGGCCTCTCCGAAAGTGAAATATTCCAAATAGAAGAACAAATAAGTAACATCATATATGAGCGATGCTATCCGGTAATTATTCCCGAAATTAGTTTTCTTGTACTTGATGGCAAACATTTAATATTAGTACGAATACATCGGGGAAACAATCCTCCCTATTATTTAAAAGATAAGGGTAAACTTAAGGGGAGCTATATTCGTGTCGGTTCTACCAACCGATTGGCAGATGAAGGAATTATTCAGGAATTAGAGAGGCAAAAACGAAACATCTCTTTTGACAGTGAGTTAGTTCATGAAAAAATGATTGCAGAAATCGAATTGAAATCATTCGCTATTTTTTTCCTGGAAAAAACTGGTGAAGAATTAAATGATTCGATACTCAAAAAACTTGAATTAGTTAAAGAGTATCAAGGAGCCATGCTACCAACCATTGGATGTGTTTTGTTATCGGATGCTGCTTTAAGAAATGAACTTTTTCACTACGCGAAAATAGAGTGCGCAAGATTTAAGGGTACAACCTCAGATGAATTTATTGACCAAAAAACAATTGATTCCAGTATTGCAATTCAAGCAGAAGCGACCTATGAGTTTACCCTGCGCCATATCAACAGGGGAGCAACAGTAACAGGGGTTTATACCAATTCACGATGGGAATATCCTATAAAAGCCATAAGGGAAGTAATTAGAAATGCCGTTGTTCATCGGGATTATTCCCTAACAGGCAAAGACATTAAAGTAGCTATTTATGATGACATGGTAGAAATTACCAGTCCTGGAAAATTGCTGCCGTCTATTAATTTTAACGAATTAGATGCGCGTCAGTCAGATATACGCAACAAGGTTATTGCCCCGGTTTTTAAAAAATTGGGGATTATTGACCAGTGGGGTAATGGATTAAAACTAATATCAGATGAACTGATAGAATATCCTGAAATAGATTTTAAATGGAAGGAAATAGGAATGCAATTTCAGGTGCAGTTCATCAAGAAGGATTTCCGTAATCAGCGGGATAAGAATGACAAACTCACTGAAGAATTAAATGCAATCGGGATATATTTTGGCACTAAGCTGGCACTAAGCTGGCATCAAGATGGCATTAAGTTGGAACCAGGCTGGCAACAAGTCGGAAAAATATTGGATTATTGTACCAACCCTCAGCCACTTCAAAATATAATGCAATTAGTTCAATGGAAGGACAGAACTAAATTTAGAAATAAATTCATAAATCCGTTTTTAGAAAAAGGATTGTTAACCATGACGATTCCTGACAAACCCAACAGCCCCAAACAACAATATATCATAACCAAAAAAGGTGGATTGTTTTTACGGTTAATTCGCAAATAAATTGGTTTATATGGACAACTTGCAAAAAATTGTATTCCCATTAAAAACTTTTAATAATTTTGCATTTCTCAAAAATCTGACGGGATGTAGCGCAGCCCGGTAGCGTGCTTCGTTCGGGACGAAGAGGTCGCGAGTTCGAATCTCGCCATCCCGAC
>CAZBDF010000511.1:0-3534 GCA_964490385.1 uncultured Lentimicrobiaceae bacterium
GGGTCTCGGAATCACAGGACTACAAGCACAAACCATGTATGTAACGCAAAACAGCGGCACACAAACCGCTTATGAATTAAATAACATACGAAAGATGACATTCACTTCGGGGAATGTTAATGTACAGAAAACCGACAACACTATAGGTGTTTATGCACTTAGCGACTTAAAGTATCTAAGCTTTCAAGACTTTACAGTCGGGATTAACGAACAACAAATGGCAGCAAGCAATACGTTGCTTGCCTATCCCAATCCTGTAGCCGATATGCTGACCATTGATTTAACAGGCACAAACAACAGGGAAAGTCGCATAAGTATTCTAAACCTCGAAGGCAAGGAATTGCTATCCCAAAAAACATCGGGCATGGACATGGTAACATTAAACCTAAGCAAACTGCCACATGGCGTTTACCTATGCCGCTATACCAACGGAACAGAAATAAAAACAGTAAAAATTATTAAAAAATAATAGGAGTTAAAACTAATGAAAAAAATATTTTTTGCATTAATAGCCTTAGTTACATTTTTTAATGTAGGGCAAGCCCAAAACGACACGATGTATATCATGAAAACAGGTAATATAATCGGAAAGTATAAAGTCGAGAATGTTGATAGTGTTATCTTTTACACACCAGTAATCAATTCAACTATCAACATCGAAACTGTAAACATCCCTGCCGGCACCTTTACCATGGGTACCCCTGAAAGCGAAGTAAATCATGCAAACAATGAAACCCAGTTTCAAGTTACCCTCTCTGCCTTCACAATGAGCAAATACGAGATAACCAATGCACAATTTGCCGCTTTTTTGAATGATAAAAACATTGGCGCCACTGGTATGTATCCAGCAGGCGCTTACCCAACGCAAGTATTGCTTTATGAAAGTGAGGAAAGTCAAAATTGGGGCATGCATTACATTGCAGGGGATTGGGTTCCAGTGGCAGGCTACGAAAATCACCCTGTTATTAATGTAACATGGTATGGAGCTGTTGAGTTCGCTACTTTTGCCGGAGCACGTTTACCCACCGAAGCCGAATGGGAATATGCATGCCGTGCAGGCACTACAACACCATTTAGCACAGGTGATTGCTTAAGCGATGCACAAGCCAATTATAATTGGTCTATGCCTTACAGCACTTGCACAAATAATAATACCACCAGTCCAGGTACAACCCAAGCCGTAGGTTCATACGCCACTAATGCGTATGGATTATACGATATGCATGGCAATGTAATGGAATGGTGCAGCGACTGGTACGGCACTTATCCTACCACCCCACAAATCAACCCCACAGGACCTTTAACTGGAACGCACTGCGTACTCCGCGGCGGTGGCTGGCTCGACTATTCTCAGAATTGCCGGAGTGGGAAACGCGACCACACCCCTCCCGACTCTTACTATTCCACTTTTGGCATTCGTCTGGTTTTCCCCAGTAAACAATAGTTAAACCTTTCCTCGCTTTTAAGCTAACATGAGTTGGCTTAAAAGCGAGGAAGGTACTACTGAAGCGTAAAAGCCTACGAGTATTACCTGGAATATTTACGATGCCTACGGAGATGGTATTTGTTGCAGTTGGGGTGATGGTTTTATTCGGTTAATTGATACCGAAAGTGGTGATGAGATATTGTATGTAAATGGTGAATATGGCAGTGGTACCACCGAACTATTTGCTGCACTTGACCCCTACCTTGGCATTCCAGATAGTTTTGATGATTATAACATCCAAGTTTATCCAAACCCCGCCAAAGATTTGGTTTACATTACTTCGGACGTAAAAATTCAGCAAATCGAATTGATCAACCCTGAAGGCCGATGTGTAAAACATTTCAATACAAATTCAAATCAGCTTACGCTAAATGTTTCGGATATTGCACCAGGAATTTATTACTTAAAAAGTATATCTTCCAATCAGCTTACTACCAAAAAACTGGTGATCGAATAAAATTTAGGTTAGTAATTCTTTAAGCATAACCCCGGTCCGTTGATTTGCGGATCGGGGTTTTTATTTTTTACAAAATTTGCGACATGAGATTTACGCCATGTGAGGAGATATGAAATTTTAGCATAAACTCCAAGGCAAGCTGACCTTGCTGTATGAAATAGAAAATCTGATACTCCATGCAGAAATACCTAAATAGCGCTTATTGGCCTTGCTCAGATAAATTGATTTGCAAACTACTTTTTAGTTTGCGGCTTTAATTACTTTGTGCCAGCTTGTTTTCGAAGTAGTGCTCAGTTTTATAAAATAAACGCCGGCCGGAAATGCAGAAAAATCAACAACAGCTTCTTGGTTTCCGCTAGCACTTAATTGAAGCTGTTGAATATTTTGATGATGCATATTATAAATTTCTAAAAGCCCGCCTTCTACCATACCATCGTTTAAATTGCTTATAAACAAATTGTTTACTACAGGATTGGGATACACTTTAAGGCTTGATTCAGCCGGCTCTTCAATGTCAACAGTGGTGCAATTGATCATATCACAAATACCACCGGTAACTACAAATTCATCCGGATCGCCATCATTCATCTGCGAAAAACCACCAAATACTACCAGATTGTCTTCGGTAGCGTCAACAGTAAATCCAAAAACTATCCCGTTGGCGCGTAGCAAGCCATACCACGCTACACCGTCCCAGGCAGCAACATCATAGCTTACGCCGTCCAGGGTAATCACATATGAACCAGTGATATAAAGCACTCCTTCGGCTACAATTAGATCCTGAATGCTACCAATAGTTTCATTGCCAATGCTGCTCCAGCTAGTGCCGTCCCATTGGGCCAGATTTGGAATTGCATTGCCGTCAACACTATCAAAAAAACCACCTACAAGCAAATGGTCATTCCATTGCACCACCGCATTGCCATAGCCATAACCCTCCGGATGGTCAGCCCAATAAAGGCCGCTGCCAAAGGGCTGCCAGGCTTCACCGTTCCACAGAGCCAAACTATTGACCTCGGTAGTGCCTGCATTTTTAAAACGGCCAGTAGCAACCAAATCTCCATTGTATTCGCTTATCCCGTTCACATCCAACGAAAAACCCGGAGGTACTGTATTAAATCCCGCACCAAGCTGACTCAGGTTTTCGCCATCATAAACAGCAATGCCTTTTAACTCAGAACTACTAAAACCACCACCCATATACAGCTTATCATCATTGGCATACATGCCGGTTACCCATTCCAGTTGATCCGACAGCGGTACTATTTCGTTGTTCGCTTCGTCGATAAAGAATACGCCAAAGCGATTAGCAACATATAAGTTCCTACTATAAGATGTTATGGCATTGATTGCAGAGCCAAAATCAAAAAGACTTTGCCAGTTATTGTTACCCAGATGTTTGCGAATGCTTAATGTTCCGGCATAAAGATCGCCTTTGTGAAAAGCGGCAGCATAATGATCCTGACCGTTTCCGCCAGTATTGAGGTCGCCAAGCTCACAATGCACATTATTTTGCGCACGGGCAAAGCCAATTGTCATTAAAAATATTACTGCGATTAAAAATAAATTTTTCCCCTTTAAAGAGATTCTT
>CAZBDF010000512.1:0-3522 GCA_964490385.1 uncultured Lentimicrobiaceae bacterium
GCTTTTTCGATGCTGTGCTGCAACTCCCTTACGTTTCCGGGCCAGGTGTATTTAAGCAGTTTCTTTTGAGCCTTCGGGTTTATTTTTAGCCCGGGCTTATTGTATTTCATCGTGTATTTGTGAAGGTAAAATTCGGCCAATAATAGAATGTCGTTTCCACGTTCCCTCAGTGGCGGTAATTCAATGGTTATTGTATTGATGCGATAAAGCAAATCTTCGCGAAACAGGCCCTCGCAAATCAAATTTTTCAGATTTCTGTTGGTGGCTGAAATGAGCCTGATGTCGATGGGTACAGGGGTATTGCTCCCTACCTTTACAATGGTTCTGTTTTGTAATGAGGCGAGTAGTTTCGCCTGAAGGGGCAAAGGAAGATTTCCGATTTCATCAAGAAACAAAGTGCCTTTATTAGCGGTTTCAAATTTACCAACACGCTCTTCTTTTGCATCAGTAAACGAACCTTTGGTGTGGCCAAAAAGTTCGCTTTCAAACAATGATTCACTAATAGCACCCATGTCCACACTGATCATTATTTCGTTTTTTCGCTTTGAATAGTTGTGAATTTCGCGGGCAATAAGTTCTTTTCCTGTACCGTTTTCGCCAGCGATAAAAATGTTGGCATCGGTAACGGCAACTTTTTTCACCATCTCCATCACCTTTTTCATCGCATCCGACTGCCCAATAATCTGTTGTGTGCCTGGCTTGAGTTCCTGTTTTAAGTTATCCGTGGATTTTACCAGTTCTACATTTTCAATTTTGCTTTTTCTAAGCTTCATTGCAGCATGTAAAGTGCTAATTAGTTTATTGTTGTCCCAGGGTTTCAAAATAAAATCAAAGGCTCCCTCTTTCACTGCTTTCACTGCAAGAGCAACATCACCATAGGCAGTAATCATTACCACGCTAATCGCAGGGTCGTATTTTTGAATCTCGTGCAACCAAAAAATCCCTTCGTTGCCCGTATTTATTCCCGCCTTAAAATTCATATCAAGCAACACTACATCAATCGGGTGTTTTTGGATAGTTGATAATAAACAGCTTGGATTTCGCAGTGTAAAAACTTCTTCGAATTCCGTTTGGAGGAGCATCTCCAGCGCGGTAAGTACGCTTTTATTATCGTCAAGAATTAGAATTTTTCCCTTCATTTTGCCTGAATAAGATTAAGCATGTTGCGAAAGTAAATTTTTGTAAACGAACTAAACACTTAGTGTAAGAAATATTTACACTTATTTTTAAGAATAACTTCCTAAAAATTATCTATCTACAACAAAAACAGCCGCTTATGATTTACGGCATCGAACTTGAAAACTTATAATTTAGAACACTAAAAACAAATAATTATGGACATTCAGTTGAAAAAGAAAAAAGGACTAAAAAGGAAACATTTCCTTATCGGGGCTGGTATTTTAGTTGTCGTTTTTTTTAGTTTTCAAGCATTTTTTAATTCAAGTGTTTCAACCCTAAATGTTGATTATGAAAAATTGAGCGTTGAGGAAGTTGCCGAAGGTATTTTTCATGATTATATTACAGTTACCGGAAACGTGGAGCCCATAGCCACAATTTTTCTGGATGCCCGCGAAGGTGGAAGGGTGGAGGAAAAAGTTGCTGAAGAAGGAGAGATGCTAAAAACAGGAGATATCATCTTACGATTAAGTAACCCCGACTTAAGTTTGAGTATTTTAAACAGCGAGGCCCAATTGGCCGAAAAAAGTAATTTTCTGAGGAACACTATGGTAACCATGGAGCAGGAAAAACTTCAGATAAAACGGGAATTGCTAAACCTTGAATTTGATATTAAACGCAAAAAAAGGAGATACGTTCATAATCAATCTTTTTATGCTGATGATTTAATTTCCAACGATGCCTTTCTTGAATCGGAGGAAGATTACCAATTTGCAAAAAGAAGTTTTGAACTTTACGTGGAGCGTCAAAAACAAGACTCCATTTACCGTTCGATACAAGTTAAGCAAATGCAGGATAATTTGGATAACATGGATTTGAACCTGACGCTTGTTCGGCGGCGCCAGGAAAACTTAAATGTAACTGCACCCATTGACGGACAACTTACCATGCTGGAAGCTGAAATAGGACAGCTAATCCCAAAAGGTGGAAGAATTGGTCAGATTCATGTGCTGACTTCCTTCAAGGTAGTTGCTGAAATTGACGAGCATTACATCGACAAAGTAAAGGTAGGGTTAACCGCCATTTTGGAACGTCAGGATCAGGAATACCAACTTAAAATAAGAAAGGTTCTCCCCGATGTTCGTGATGGTAAATTCTCGGTGGAGATGGTTTTCACCGGTGAAATGCCCGAAAATATGCGTACTGGTCAAACTTATTACACGCGCTTGCAACTGGGTAGTCCTATAAAATCGTTGCTGTTGCCCAGGGGCAATTTCTATCAAAAAACCGGGGGCCAATGGATTTTTGTGGTATCATCGGATGGAAAATCTGCCGAAAAGCGATTTATAAAAATTGGCAGGCAAAACCCTAAGTATTATGAATTGCTTGAAGGGATAAATCCGGGAGAGAAAGTAATTGTTTCGGGCTATGATAGTTTTGGCGAGAATGAAAAACTGAAGTGGTAATAAAGAAAATGAATAAATATTCAAATAGACGATAACAAATATATTGTCATGATTAAAACAGAAAAATTAACAAAAGTATTTAGCACCGACGAGGTGGAAACTTACGCGCTGCACAATGTGGATATGCATATAAAAAAGAGCGAATTTGTTGCAATAATGGGGCCTTCAGGTTGTGGCAAATCAACCCTATTGAATATTGTGGGCTTGCTGGATAATCCTACCGAAGGTTTGTATGCGTTTAACGATACCGATGTAAGTAAACTGAAAGAAAAAGATCGTACCCAGTTTCGTAAAGGAAATATTGGCTTTATCTTTCAGAGTTTCAACCTGATTGATGAACTCAATGTTTACGACAATGTGGAACTTCCATTGTTGTACTTAAAAATGAAAGCCGGCGATCGGGCCAAAAAAGTAAATGACGTATTAGCGAGAATGAAAATCGGACATCGCGCCAAGCATTTCCCCCAACAATTATCCGGAGGACAGCAGCAACGTGTGGCCATTGCCAGAGCCGTAGTAGCCAACCCCGGACTTATTCTTGCTGATGAGCCCACCGGAAACCTGGATTCTAAAAATGGCATCGAAGTCATGAATTTGCTCTCGGAGCTCAATCAGGAAGGATCAACAATAGTGATGGTAACCCACAGCGATCGCGATGCAGGATATGCCCACCGTGTAATTAATTTATTTGATGGGCAGGTGATTATGGAGAAAATGAATTGAGAGGTCATGGATATTTTCTAACAACCACTTTAAAACCGATTTATCATGATTAAGAATTATTTTAAAATAGCCCTCAAAAATCTAATGAAAAACAAGTTTTACTCAATGATTAATATTGTTGGGTTGGCAATCGGAATAACAGCTTGTATTCTGATAATGTTGTATGTGCAATCGGAGTTAAGCTATGATACATATCATGAAAAAGCAGACCGAATTT
>CAZBDF010000513.1:0-3520 GCA_964490385.1 uncultured Lentimicrobiaceae bacterium
GGATGCGAATACCTGATCATTACACCAAACGATATTGAGTTCCAGGTGTGGGCCGATTCCATCAAAGATTTCAGGAACAAACAAGGCATATTAACGAAAGTAGTTGCCCTGGATGAAATTGGTGGCAGCACGGCCTCAGCTATCGAAGCGTACATTGACAATGCATACAATACCTGGGACATTGCGCCGGCTGCTTGCCTTCTATTAGGCGATTATGGCACCGATGCTTCCAACCGGATTATTTCGCCCTTGTGGGAAAATTATTGCGTGTCGGATAATATCTATGGTGATGTGGATGGCAATGATCTGCCGGATATCATCATGGCAAGGATCACAGCCCGTGATGAAGCCAAATTAGAGATAATGGTCACTAAATTTTTGCATTACGAAACTAACCCGCCGGTAAATGCAGCGTATTATCAACACCCGGTAACTTCGCTCGGTTGGCAAACAGAAAGCTGGTTCCAATTGTGTTCTGAAATTATAGGGGGCTTTTGGCGCGAAGTCCAGGGCAAGAATCCGGTCAGGATTAATGAGATTTTTAGCGGTACACCAGGCACGGTTTGGTCAACGGCTGAAAATACAGATGCTTTAGTCCAATACTTTGGCCCGAATGGATTGGGATATATTCCGGAACTTCCATCTGAATTGGGTGGATGGACCGGCGGAAACGCGGATATGATAAACACTGCAATCGATAGTGGGGCATTTATGGTCCAGCACCGCGACCATGGCAGTGAAGATGGGTGGGCACAACCGCTTTACACAAATACTGACATCAACGACCTGATAAGTACCAACCTCACTTTTGTTTGGTCAGTCAATAGCCTTACGGGGAAGTTCAACAGTGGCAATCAAGTATTTGCCGAAAAGTTGCACCGTTACACCCATAAAGAAGAAAACGGCGGTTGTTTTGGGATTAATGCAGCTTCCGAAATTACCTATGCATTTGTTAGTGATGTTTATGTTTGGGGGGCTTACGATAATATGTGGCCCGACTTTATGCCCGATAATAATTCAACACCCGAACCAAGAGGAGTGCTACCTGCCTTTGCCAGCGCAGCAGGAAAATATTTCCTGGAGCAATCAGCCTGGCCAAACAATCCTGAAAGCAAAACAGCGACTTACCATCTTTTCCATCATCATGGAGATGCTTTTACAACGGTGTATTCAGAAGTGCCCCAGAATTTGACCGTATCACATAATTCCATTATATACATGGAAGAAACCTCTTTTGAAGTTACTGCTGATGAGGATGCCCTCATTGCATTAAGCGTAAACGGTGAGTTGATTGGGACGGGAACCGGAACAGGATCACCCGTTTCAATTACCATTCAGCCGCAAGTCCCACCAGACCAGGTGTTGGTTACAGTTACCTTACAAAATTATTTCAGGTACGAAGCCTATGTTGAGGTACTTCCTGCTACCGGTCCTTATGTTGTTTATAATGATATCGAAATCAATGATGCATCAGGAAATGGAAATGGCATCATGGAAACATCAGAATCAATCCTGGCTTCCATTACAGTTAAAAATGTTGGTGTCGAAAATGCTGAAAATATTGAAGTGACCCTGGCTACTACAGATATTTACATAACGATTACAGATGGATCTGAAAATTATGGGAACATATCATCCGGAGCTACAGCTCTTGTTGCGGATGCCTTTTCGTGGGATGTAGCTGATAACATCCCCGATATGCACGTAGTTGAATTCGAGCTTACAATAACAGATGGAACGTCAAGTTGGATTTCTGTTTTCAGTATTAGCGGCCATGCCCCGGTACTTGCATCAGGCACTATACTGATTGATGATTACATCGGCAACTACAATGGGCATCTTGATCCTGGAGAGACAGCAATTCTGGTTATCCCCACCTACAACAACGGTTCATATCTTGCTTCAAATACAATTGGGGCCCTGAGTTGTTCCAATCAATACGTAACGCTCAACAATACAAGCTTTAACTTTTATTCCATTGGTGTAGGATCAACTGAGGAAGGCATTTTTGATGTAAGCGTATCTGATGAAGCCCCGGCTGGTGAATATGTTGAACTTGTTTACGAGGTAACTTCCGGGGGATATAATTTCCAGAAAACTTACGCCATCATTATCAGCCCGCTGGTTGAAGATTGGGAAACGGGGGATATGAGCCAGTTTGACTGGGAAACAGGAGGTGATGCCAACTGGGAAGTATCAAGTAGCTATGTATATGAAGGAAGTTATTGTATTAAATCGGGGGCAATTGACCACGAACAAAATACCTACTTAAGCCTGCCATTTGTGGCCTATGGCGAAGACAGCCTGTCATTTTATTGCAGGGTGTCATCGGAAATCGGGTATGATTCCCTGACATTTTATATCGACGATGTAGAAATGGCAGCATGGTCGGGCGAGGTGGCCTGGGAACGTTCGTCGTACTTGTTAACAGCAGGCTCTCACACATTAAAGTGGGAATATTCCAAAGATGAAACCTATTCAAGTGGTGAAGACTGTGCCTGGCTCGATTTTATTGTATTTCCTATTTTTGATTTCGCGGCCTCTTTCAGTGCAGATGAAACAGAAATCTGCGAAGGTGACCCCATCAATTTTTATGACGGATCAGCAGGTGAACCCATTAGTTGGGAATGGACATTTGAAGGAGGCACACCAGGAACATCATCCATGCAAAACCCGGTAATTGAATATTTCAATTCGGGCGTTTATGACGTTAGCCTGACAGTTTCTGATGGTACTGACATCGTAACATTAACCAAAGAAGACTACATAACCGTTTCAACAATACCCGGCGTCCCACAAGCTCCAACCGGATCGACAGAAGTTTGCGCCAGTGAGACAACTTCAACTTACAACACAAGCGGAGTTGGTGAGGCTTCATTTTACGAGTGGGTGCTTGATCCCCCTGAAGCAGGAACTACAAATGGAACAAGTTTAGAGATTATTGTTAATTGGGAGATTGACTTTATGGGAGAAGCCAGCCTGAAAGTTGCCGGAATAAACGCTTGTGGAACCGGTGATTTTTCCGACCTGCTAAATATTACACGCTATTTACCTGAAGTTAACCTTGGGCCATTTGAGATGGTGTGCCTAAACTGGCCGCCATTTGAAATTAGTGGCGGCTTGCCGGAAGGTGGTGTGTATTCCGGCCCCGGAATTGAAAACAGTTGGTTTGATCCCGCAACTGCGGGCATAGGAACGCATACCATAACCTACACCTATATTGATCCTAATAGTTGTGAAAACTTTGCTGAAGAAACCATTGTTGTTGATCCATGTACGGGTATGGATGAAAACATTTCAAATTCAGGAATCATGGTTTACCCTATTCCTGGCAAAGGCACTTTTACACTCAGGTTTAAACAGGCATCAGGTAATATCAACCTGGAAATATTTTCTTCGCTGAACAGGAGTGTTTATAAAGCAAACAATGTTAGCATAACAAATGATTTAATTCATAATCTTGATCTGAATTACCTGCCGGCAGGAATATATTATCTGCACGTTTCAGGTAAAAGTCTTA
>CAZBDF010000514.1:0-3509 GCA_964490385.1 uncultured Lentimicrobiaceae bacterium
TCCATTCCCCCTTGATGGAACCGGCCAGGTTAGAACTTTCAAAAGCCATCGAATCGACAAAGTTCAACCGGGGCATTTGCCCGATTTACCAGAACGTTACGGCGCAACCGGTTAACGATCCTGAAATTATAAAATCAAACCTAAATGCACAACTTACAGCACCGGTTCGCTGGACACAGATCATGAGAAACATGATTGCCGACGGAGCTAAAACAATTGTTGAAGTTGGCCCCGGAACTGTATTACAGGGATTGTTTAAAAAGATTGACAGAAAGCTTGACACCAGTAGTGCAGTGATTGAAGAGTAAACATACTGAAATAAGAAATAAAAAAGGGATGCCTTCAGGTATCCCTTTTTTTTATTTATAATGATTTGTTATTGCAATAACTTCAGCTTCTCCATCCGTTACAATAAAAACCACACGATATTTAATGTCAACCCTAAATGAATAAATCTTCAAGTTTTTAGGTTCAAGCAATTCTATATGCAAGGAAGGATGCCTGAAATCAATTTCAAACAGTTTAACGGTTTTTTCATATTTATCGTGTAAATTATGTCGCGCAATAAACTTTTCTTGTTTTTTATTTAAAGATCTAACCCTCATCCTTGCTATAAACTGAGGAGTTTTCTAAACCTTCCTTTATTTCAGATAGAAACCCTGAATTGTGCCCACCGTCGTGCAATGACTGAAGTACTTCACCAATTGGTAAAGACTTATCAAATTCTTCTAAAGTAAGCATTTGAGGTTTAATTACTATTTCAGTGACATTTTTCTTGAACATGTTCCTAATTACCTTCAAGAAATCTGCGTTCAACTCATTAACATTTACTTCAAGTACAGCTTTCATGATTCTTTATTCCAAGGTTCATTGTTAATTTGAATGCTAAAGCAACAAAGATAGTTAAAAATTCAGGTGCAACTATTGCAACTATAAGGTCGCATTCTTTAACTTCCCTGAATCCACCAACTTTCTGAGATACTTTTCGGAGCAAGTTCGCTCCAGCGCTTCCAGGTAATTGAAATTATGCAAATCTGATCCGGCAAAGTCAATCATATCTTCATCGACAAACTTTTCAGCCATCTTTTTTACTTCAGCCGAATAATAGCCTGTGAGCGATGTGATGTTCAACTGAAAGGAAATTCCCCGGTCCTTCATCTCTTCATATTTTTTGAAATCGCCAAACCAATACGAATAACGTTCGGGGTGGGCAAGGATGATTTTGTAGCCATCGATTTGTAAATCAAACAAAAATTCCTTCAGGCGTGGATGCTCATTAAAATAAGACAATTCGATAAGCACATGCTTATTTCCGAGAGTCAATAACTCGCCTTCCTTATACTTTTCTTCAAATTTATCGTCGATGAGGTATTCAGCAGCAGCTTCAATTTCGATTGATATATTTTGCTTTTTTAACTCCCTCTTTACCCGTTCGAGGCCTGACAAAATAATATGCGGTGTGTTTTGATAAAATTCTCCCTGGATGTGTGGTGTTGTAACAAGCTTTTTGTACCCCAGATCTATCATTCCCTTTATTAGGCCAATTGAAGTTTCCAGGCTGTCGGAACCATCATCAATGCCCGGGATCAAATGTGAATGCATGTCAGTATGTACTCTTGCCATATCAACAGGCGACGATAATTTTCCGGGAGAGAAAAGATTTTTTAGGAAACCCATCTGCATTTAATTAAATGAAAAAAAGTAACTGTTTAGTTGGTTAAGAGATTTGTTAAAACTAAAATCTTTTTCCAATTGGAAGTCATCCATACGGACAAGTTTTGTTGTCATTGATAGTCATTGATAGTCATTTTTTTAAAATAAATGACGCGCGAAGCGCAAATAACAATTAATGACATAATTAAACCTATTTACATAAATAATTTGCTTCAATTCTATAGCAGCTAAATAGATACGAAAAAAAACAAAGCACAAATATCAAAAATCAAATAAATCCCAATTCCAAAAAAATCAAATTTCAAAACTGTAGCAATATTTTTAGGCTCTCATTTGAAACCTATCTGTTTACATATTGTTCTTCGTAATACTTTTTATAGTCACCGGAGGTGACATTCTCGAGCCAGTCGATATTCTCAAGATACCAGTCGATAGTTTTTTCGAGGCCTTCTTCAAATTGCACCGAAGGCTCCCACCCTAAATCTTTCTGTAGTTTCGACGAGTCAATAGCATAACGCATGTCGTGCCCTGCACGATCCTTTACGTAAGTAATCAGCTTTTCGGAAGTTCCAGCTTCACGGCCAAGTTTTCTGTCCATGATGCCACACATCAATTTTATCAGATCAATGTTTTTCCATTCGTTGTTACCTCCGATATTATACGTTTCCCCAACTGTACCATTATGGAAAATGACATCGATGGCGCGCACATGATCGACTACCCACAGCCAATCGCGGATATTTTCGCCTTTGCCATAAACCGGCAATGGTTTATTATTTTTGATGTTAAAAATAAAAAGTGGCAACAGTTTTTCGGGGAACTGGTAGGACCCATAATTGTTGGAACAATTTGAAATTTTTACGGGCAGGTTAAAGGTATGAAAATATGCCCTTACCAGATGGTCGGAGCTGGCCTTTGAAGCTGAATATGGACTGCGTGGGTCGTAGGCTGTATCTTCAACAAACAAACCGGTATCACCCAATGATCCATAAACTTCATCCGTAGAAACATGGTAAAATACTTTCCCATCAGGATTGTCTTTCCAGTGGAATTTGGCTGCGTTTAGCAAGTTTGCAGTACCCACAATATTGGTATAGATGAACTCATTTGGGTTTGCAATCGAGCGGTCCACATGCGATTCGGCAGCGAGGTGGATCACACTATCGAAGCTGAACTCTTCAAAGAGTTGCTGCATTCTTTCAGCATCCACAATATCAGCCTTAACGAAACTGTAATTTGGCTTGTCTTCAATATCTTTTAGATTGTTAAGGTTGCCGGCATAGGTGAGTTTATCCACATTAACAATTTGGTAATTTGGATACTTATTTACAAAAAGCCGTATCAGGTGTGAGCCAATGAATCCGGCACCACCCGTAACCATTATTGTTTTTTCAAATTTTTTCATAGCAATTTTCTATTTATTTATTCTCCGCTTTTATTTTTCAGGAATATCGTACTTTTCTTGGTTTTAGTGTGGTCATTTATTGTTATTAGCTCCGCGTCAATAGTGCTACGCACGTCATTAAGTTGTCATTTAGCTTCGCTGTCATTTTAGTTTTACAATCAATGACAACAAATGAAAGCACCAACCAAGGCCGCTATCCCCTCTATCTGCCAACCGAAACAAAGTGAAGATTGGTAAATCGGGGCTTGCCTGCAAGGCGGGCATCCCTTACTTACAATCAATGACCATAAATGACCTATCCTAAATATCCTTCCCCTTTTTAAGTGCCAACTCCCAATTCCATGCAGAAAGTGTCATTTCATCAATTCCCTTTTCACCTTTCAAGCCCAGTTCTTTATTGGCAAAAGCAGTATCTGCCACTACTCCGTTA
>CAZBDF010000515.1:0-3503 GCA_964490385.1 uncultured Lentimicrobiaceae bacterium
GCAGCGAGGCGAGTTCCGCGTAGCGGATAAAGTACTGTAGAAAAAGATGTTAGATTTTTTGACAGCTACCCAACAGGAAGTCCATCACTCCAGCACTCTCCTGCATAAGCGGGATTTCGCTTCGCTCAACATCACTCCATCACTCCATTTCCCCTAATCCAGAACCTCCAGGAAAACACCCCAGCTTACTGCGGTAAGCAACTCGTCTTCGAAAAAGAAATCAACCATGGCTTCGTCGAAGGAGACACGCTTTTCGTTGTCAAATTCTTCCGATTCCATTAATTCCTCATCAATTTCGGTGTAGCCATTTGCTTTCATCAGTTCTTTTACTTCTGCTTCTTTCATAGCAAAAACCGGTTTGCCAAATAGGGTGGCATCAGGGTTATCGGTTTCAAGGTTGTTCAAAACCGGATCAGTAAGATTCTCGAAAAATGCAGAAACTGCTTTACCCCAAAAATGACAAACAAGGGTGTCGCCTTCTTCTTCGTCGGTAAAGATTTCATCTTCGTCGGGTTCTCCAAGATAAGCAAATGCTTCTTCTTTTGTAGCGCCAAATTCAAGCTCACCATATCCTTCTAATGGCTTGATTTCTAAAGTTAATTCTTTCATGATAGTAAAATTGAATGTTTATTTAAAAGGTGAATCAGGTTCTTTTGCCAATTGATTATAAATGATCTGGTCAAGCAAACTTGGGAAAAATTTATTGAGAAAAACAATTAATCTTCCTTGGGTAGTTAATACCAGGTTGCGTTTTCTCTGTTTGATTGATTTCATAATCCTCGTTGCGACATCCTCAGCACTCATCATTTTGTTTTCATCGCGGGGCGATTCGCCCTGTTGTGTGCCGTCAGCAGCAAGAGCTGTATTTCTTATGTTGGATGAAGTAAAGCCCGGGCAGGCAATTAAAACATGCAGGCCCTTTTTTAAGTTCTCAGTCCTGACTACCCCCAGAAAGCCCTGCATGGCAAACTTAGAGGCCGAATACCCCGTGCGCCCGGGCAATCCTTTATAACCGGCAACCGAAGAAACACCTACGAGCGTGCCTTTTGTTTTTAACAAATGCGGCAGGGCATATTTTGTACAGTAAACCGTACCCCAGAAATTTACATCCATCAATTTGCCAATCACATGCAAGTCTGTATCCTCGAACAATGCACGCATCGAAACACCGGCATTGCTGATAAGGATATCGATTTTTCCGAATTTATTAATGGTAGTATCAATCAGGTTTTTACAGTCTTCTTCGCGGCTAACATCAGTAAGCACAGCCATCACTTTACCATTTGAATTATGTGCTTGGGTTTCAAGGGTCAGCAATTTATCTTTTGACCTGGCAGCAGCCACTACAAATGCACCCTGATTAGCAAATTCATTTGCCAGGGCAAGGCCAATGCCAGAGGAGGCGCCTGTAATAATTACTACTTTTTTGGTAAACTCCATTTTATTTATAATTCACCGGCAAACGTACTGCTTATTTGCTGATCTTAAGTTATGATTTTTCTAAAATTTAATCAACTACTTACCTTCCAGCACATCCTTGGCACGCTGCTGCGCATCATCATTAATTTTGTCGGCTTGCTTTTGTGCTTCTTTTATAAGATTATCTGATTTGGATTTAGCTTCATTTGCAATGTTGTCGGCATTTTCATTGGCTTCATCCAATAACTTATCAGTGGAAACTTTAGCAGCCATTTCAGCCAGGGTTCCATTTTTTTTGGCATCTTCCATGAGTTTATCTGCTTGTTTTTTGGCCAGGTCTTTACCTTGTTGAGCAAGGTCTTCAGCTTCTTTGTTCCACTTATTTGCCTGGGCCCGGGCATCGCTCATTATTTTATCAGATTGCTTTTTTGCATCGGCCAAAATTCTATCTGCTTCCTTTTTCGCTTCAGCCTTCTTCTCCCCTAATTCTTTCCCGGCCTCTTCTTCAGGCTTTTGCTTTTGTTTTTCCAGTTCTTCCTGTGCTTTCTTATTTAGGCCTTCTTTCATATTTCCAGCACCACCTGCCAAGCCGGTTTTGAGTTGTGGGTCTGTTAAAGTGCCACCAATTTTTACATTGACGTCAACAGTTTCGCCAACACTGAAATTCGTTCCCTGACTATTGGCCTGAGAAATCAAATTATCAAGAATTGCATTTGCCTGTCCGCCAAATTTGTCGCGTGGAACAGTCAGTTTCATGTCATAATCAATAGTTTGATCGAATCCTGTTGAGCCGCCAAGATTGGCATTCATATCCTGATACTTAAGGTCGAAGGGTTGCACACGCACACGACCGTCAATAAATTCGTAAGTAAGATTTATCGGATCCGATTTTAGCCTTTTCAATTCAGGCATTTTAAGCATATCAGAAAGCTTGTTCAAGGTATTAATATTTTCGATGGTAATGCTTGAAGTGTTTAGCTTGCCACCACCATTCATTGTTTCATATACCGGCATCATTTCATTGTCGAGCAATGTATTTAATGTTAAAGATGTGGAGAATGTGCCCTGGGTTTTTTCAGCAATTGGCACCAATTTTTCCATTATGCCAAAAGTTGTGTAGGCTTTTTGAATATCGATGTTTGTAATATCAAATTCGATATCAGCAACCGGTCCTTCCGGGATGTTTGTATCAAATTTTCCCGACAGGTTTGCAGTACCATCCAGGATATCCATTCTAAGTTTATCAAGCCTTACTGCTTTATCGCGAATGAAGATTATCCCAACTACGTTGTTCATTTCGATGTTAGCGTAAATCAATTGTTTGAAGTTAGTATTTAATGAAAAATTGATGTTGCCGGGGATTTCAACTGATGCAACAGCAACAGTGTCGGCAGGCTCTCCAGTAGGAATTTCATAGGAAGTGGTGTCTTCCAGTGAGCCCTCGCTTTCAGGCATCAACTCTGTTAAATTAAAATACTCCGACCCAGTTTCAAGCTTACCATCCAATGTTCCATCGCCAAAAATATAAGGCATGAAATTTTCAATTTTTCCCTTTGCCGATAGGTCATTTCCACCAATCAACATTTTGAATGTTACAAGGTCGAGGTAGGCTGGTGAAAAGTTCAATTGGGCTTTTTCGATCAGTACCGCTTGATCTATTGCTGTGGTTTTGTATAAGACTCCTTCCATCAGCAACGACCCGAGAAATTGAAATTCATCATAATTCTCATTTTCGAGCGACGACAATTTTCCTTCGAACGATACACGGGAAATCAGTTTACCCTCAAGGTCATCTCCATCTTCCAGCGGATAAACTTCACGTATTTGCGATAGAATAATTTCGCCATCTACCCTACCTTTTAATTGTGGATCCGACATAGGTGTCTTTACCAATAGCGAAAAGTTGAAAGGGTTGCCTGCCATCTTAAAACTGAATTCCGAAAGATCAATGGTCATGTTATCGAAGTCGCCACCGGGATGGATAATTTTAGTATGAATGTAAATATCGTCAACTGATTTGGGGAGGTCGGGATATTGAAATTTTCCATTATCGACTTTCAAATTCAAAGCGAAAGCAGGGTAGG